>OMTA01000025.1 GCA_900313895.1 uncultured Eubacteriales bacterium
CAGCATCAACGCCGGCGACAATACCGTCGTCCTCGGCGATGAGGAAAACCTTTTTCACACCACCGCGACCGTCAAGGAATTCAACTGGATCTCCGGCGATATACCGACCGAGCCGATCCGCTGCAAAGCCAAGACCCGCTATCGCCAGAAGGAACAGCCCGCGACCGCGACGGTGAACCCCGACGGCACCGTCACGCTCGTTTTTGACGAACCCATCCGCGCGATCACACCCGGTCAGGCGGCGGTGTTGTACGACGGAGATATCGTCCTCGGCGGCGGCGTGATCGTCGGCTGATACCGAAAATCAACTCTACCGTTGGTAGAATTCCTCCCTCTCAACCAACGGTTCGTGGATTTTGCGCCAACCCCGCGCTATCATAGACAGTGAAAGGAGGGTTCAGCATGGATCAGATCAAGATCGGACGCTTTATTGCCGAACGCAGAAAAGCGAATCACCTGACGCAGATGCAGCTTGCCGAAAAGCTCGGCATCTCCGACAGAGCCGTGTCAAAATGGGAAAACGGCAGATCGATGCCGGATTCATCTATCATGCCTGAGCTGTGCCGACTGCTCGGGATCACTGTCAATGATTTATTCAACGGGGAGGTTGTCGTCATGGAGAACTATAACGAAAAAACAGAACAGCTTTTGATTGAAATCGCCAGGGAAAAGGAAGAAGCGGACAAACGACTGCTGACGATGGAGATCGTGATCGGTGTTGTATCTACGGTGTTCCTGCTCGCGATGCTCGCGGTCGGCGCCGTGTTCATGCTCCGATATGACCTCAAGTGGGTGTTCTTCCTGCTGTCCGGAATAGGCTTGCTGCAGTTTCTCATCTGTATGCATATCGCCCTCAGGATCGAACAGGTCGCCGGGTATTATGAATGTCAAAAATGCGGTCATAAACATATCCCGAAATACTGGAGCGTCACGCTGGCGATGCACTTCGGCAGAACGCGCTATCTGAAATGCCCGCAGTGCGGCAAACGATCATGGAATAAAAAAGTTTTGACGAAATAAAGAAAAGAGCGGCGCAGATGTAAACCATCTACGCCGCTTTATGATATGGATGCTTTAAAAATCGCGCAGCATCCGCTTTTTGATGTCTGCCTTGTCAAGCGCGAGCGCGATGACGATGAAGATCAGCGCTGACGCGACCGCCTGGATACTGTTTTCGGGGATCTTCCACAGCGCGTTGACGACCGCGGAGTGGAAGCTGTCGCCCGCGAGCAGCTGACGAATCAGCTTGGACAGCGAATAGCCGACAACGGTGACAAGTCCCGACGGAATGGTCATCAGGGCGTTGCGCTTGGTCAGCAGCTTGTCGCCCTTCGCGCTGAAAAACACCGCGTTGATCGCCTTGATGATGATAGTGTAAATGATCGTTTCCGGATAGACCAGCAGATCGGCGATGCCGCCGCCGATCGCCGCCGCCAGGATCGCGTAGGGCAGAGGCAGAAAGCTCGCTGCCAGATAGATCATGCTGTCGCCGAGGTGGACATAGCCGCCGGTCGGCGTTTTGATTTGAACGAACGCGGTCATCACCGCGATCATCGCCGCAAACATCGCCGCGATCACGATGCGGAGCGTGCGGTCAGAGCTTTTTCGATTCATAATAATACCTTCCTTTATGAAAAAACGGCTTTGGATCACCCAAAGCCGTCTGTGTTTTGATCAATCCTGAAACAGCGGTGTCGACAGATACCGATCGCCTGTATCGGGAAGCAGAACGACGATATTCTTGCCCGCGTTCTCGGGACGCTTCGCAAGCTCGATCGCCGCGTACGCCGCCGCGCCGGAGGAGATGCCAACCAATACGCCCTCGGATTTACCGATGAGCTTGCCGGTTTCGAAAGCGTCCTCGTTGGATACGGGGAACACCTCGTCGTAAACCGCGGTGTTCAGTACGTCGGGAACAAATCCCGCGCCGATACCCTGGATCTTGTGCGCGCCCGCGGTACCCTTGGAGAGTACCGGAGAGGACTCGGGTTCTACCGCAACAACTTTGACATTGGGATTTTGAGTTTTCAGATATTCGCCGACGCCCGTGACGGTACCGCCCGTACCGACGCCCGCGACAAAGATATCGACCTTGCCGTCTGTATCGGCAAAGATCTCGGGACCGGTTGTCGCGCGATGGATCGCGGGATTCGCCGGGTTGACAAACTGTCCGGGAATGAAGCTGCCCTCGATCTGAGCGGCAAGCTCGTCAGCCTTGGCGATGGCGCCCTTCATGCCCTTCGCGCCGTCTGTCAGCACCAGCTCCGCGCCGTATGCCTTCATCAGCTGACGGCGTTCAACGGACATGGTCTCGGGCATCACGATGATGATGCGATAGCCCTTTGCCGCGGCGACTGCCGCCAGTCCGATGCCGGTATTGCCGGAGGTCGGCTCAATAATGACCGAGCCTTCCTTGAGCAGACCTTTTTCCTCCGCGTCGTCGATCATCGCCTTCGCGATACGATCCTTGACGGATCCGGCGGGGTTGAAGTACTCGAGCTTCGCGAGGATCTTCGCGTTCAGGGACAGTTTCTTTTCAATATGCGCAAGCTCTAAGAGCGGGGTCTTTCCGATCAGCTGGTCAGCGGATGTATAAATGTTAGCCATAATGTTTCTCCTTATTATATAGTATAGATTTTTGTTTGTCAAGCCTTATTGCCGGTGAATGATTTGTATTTCGGTTTGTCATTCTGAGCGCCAAGCGAAGAATCTGAATCATTTAAGATCCTTCGGCGAAGCCTCAGGATGACAATTGTGTGGATTTTATCCCGACATCGAAAGCGGCTGTTATTGTGTGTCATTGTCATTTGATCACCTTCCATAAATCCCACCAATCTGGTAGGTTGGTACTATATTATCACGCAAAAACGGATTTGTCAATACTTTTTTGAAAAAACTTGCAGGTACCGATTCGCCCCGACAGATAAAACGGTTGACAAATCGGGAAAACGGTGCTACAATAAGCTACAGTAAAATATACTGTACAGTATAGAGTGGGTCTTGACGGACCCGCTCTTTTGTATTGTATAGGGTAAAACACTCGATGTAAGGGGTGAAAGAATGGCAAACAGCAAAGGAAAGAACACCGTCACCGCGGTGGAAGAGATCGCCCGCCCGATCGCCGATGATCTGGGGCTGAGGATCTGGGACGTCCGCTATCTCAAGGAAGGCTCCCAGTGGTATCTCAGGATCTTTATCGACAAGGACGGCGGCGTGGATATCAACGACTGCGAGCGGATGTCGCGCGCGCTGGATGAGCCGCTCGATCAGGCGGATCCCATTGACGGCGAGTATATCCTCGAGGTCAGCTCCCCCGGTATCGAGCGTGAGCTTGTAAAGCCCGAGCACTTTGCGGCGTTCATCGGCGCGGATATCATGGTCAAGATGATCCGACCGATCGACGGTATCGGCAAAGAGTTCAAAGGCGTTCTGACCGCTTTCGAGGACGGCGAAGTCACCGTCACCGACCACAGCGGCGAGAACACCGTCACCATCAACAAAAAAGACGCGGCTTATATCAAGCTCGACGACTTTGATTGAGTTTATTAATGGTTTAACTATATACAGAAAGGTCTGATTTGGAAAAATGGCTAGCAATAAAGAATTGTTTGAAGCATTAAAGTTGCTTGAAAAAGAAAAAGGCATCCCTGCCGAGTATATGATCACCCAGATCAAAAAGGCGATCGTTACCGCGTGCAGAAACCTTTACGGCGGCAACGAGAACGTAGACATCAAGATGGATCCCGAGAAGGGAACCTTCACCGTCAAGCTGATGAAGGCGGTCGTCGAAGAGGTCGAGGATCCCGATTACGAGATCTCGCTCGAGGACGCGCTGGTGATCAGCAAGCGCGCCGCAGTCGGCAAAGAGGTCGGCATCCCGCTCGAGCCGAAGAAGTTCGGTCGTATCGCGGTACAGACCGCCCGCTCCGTCATCCGTCAGGGCATCCGCGACGGCGAGAAGGATCAGATGCTGGTCGAGTTCCAGTCAAGAGCGCAGGAGATCGCGACCGCGACCGTCGAGCGCGTCGATCCCGTCACCGGCAACGCCACCTTGAAGTTCGGCAACGCCGTCACCGTACTGCCCAAGTCCGAGCAGATCGCCGATGAGGTTCTGCGCGAGGGCAGCACCATCAAGGTCTATGTCGCGGGCGTCAAGGAAACCGAGCGCGGCCCGCGCGCGATCATCTCCCGCACCCATCCCGATTTTGTCAGACGTCTGTTTGAAAAAGAGGTACCCGAGATCTACGACGGTATCGTTGAGATAAAATCCATCTCCCGCGAGGCGGGCTCCCGTACCAAGATGGCGGTCTTTTCCGAAGATCCCGAGGTCGACGCAGTCGGCGCCTGCATCGGTACGCGCGGCGCGCGCGTCAACACTATCGTTGACGAGTTGGGCGGCGAGAAGATCGACATCGTCCTTTACGATGAAGATCCCACAAAGTTCATCGCGGCGGCGCTGTCCCCCGCAAATGTTGTCGAGGTCGCTCTGGCTGACGACGGCACAAAGGCCTGCAAGGCAACTGTCCCGGACGGCCAGCTCTCGCTTGCGATCGGCAACAAGGGTCAGAACGTTCGCCTGGCGGCTAAGCTGACCGGCTACAAGATCGACATCCGTCCCGAATCCGGCTTCTGGGGCGAGGACGAGGATGACGAAGAAAAGAAAGACGACGAATAACGATCGTCGGCATTAGGAGAATGGTTATGACTGAGCGAAAAGTACCGCTTAGAAAATGTATCGGCTGCGGCGAGATGAAGGATAAGCGCGAGCTTGTCCGCATCGTCCGCAACAAAGAGGGAGAGATCTCCGTCGATCTCACCGGCAAAAAGCCCGGCAGAGGCGCCTATATCTGCAAGGATACCGCGTGCCTTACCAAGGCGGAAAAGGCAAAACGCCTGTCAAAGGCGTTTTCCGCACCCATCGCTCCCGAGATCTATGACGCCCTCAGAAAAGAGCTGGAAGAATGAACGACAGGCTGCTTTCGTTTTTGGGGCTGTGCAAGCGCGCGGGCTTTCTGATATCCGGCGCGGATACGGTCGCCAAAAGCATGAGGGATCATAAGGCGCTTTTGGTACTCTCGGCAAACGACTTTTCCGAGAACAGTCTGAAGACTGTCAGAAAAGCCGCCGATGAATACAAGGTGACGCTGAAAACCATTGATTACTCCAAGGATGAGCTGAGCTTCGCGCTCGGCAAGCACTGCGGCGTGATCGGCGTTACCGACAAAGGCTTTGCCGATAAAATTCTTTTGATGCTGCGTGAAGCGTGACAGGTTCACGGCGATGAATGTCGCATCTCAACGAACAAGGAGGAAACAACATGGCTATTATGATTAAATATAAGGTCAAAGAGGTCGCAACCGACCTCGGCGTCACCACCAAAGACGTCATCAAAGTCATCAAAGACTACTGCGGATCGGACAAAAAGGCGATGACCGCCCTCTCCGAGGAAGAGCTGAACGTCGTTTTTGACTGGTTTACCCAGAAGAACGCGGTCGCCGATTTTGCCGCATACTTTGCCGTCAGAGATCAGGCGATCGAAAAACAGCAGGCAGAGGCGGAGCAGCGCAAGGCTGAGGAGAAAAAGCGCAGAGAAGAAGCAAAGGATAAGTTGCGCCCCGATTCCGCTAAGAAGGCGGGCAAGACGCCTGTCGATCAGCCCAAAAAGCAGAAGGTCGACAAAACCGCCGATATCGATCTCAAATCCGAGATCAAGTCAAAGCGCGGAACCGGCAGGATCGTCGATACCGGCGCTGCCGAGGTCAACGTTGATCGCTATAACCAGAAGTATGATGATCTGGCGCTCGACAAGGTCAGAAATGAAAACAATATGACCTCCAAGAAGCAGAAGATCAACCAGCGTTCCAAACAGCGCAACCGCCGCTCCGGAAAACGCGAGACCGAGCGCGAGCGTATGGACAGAATAGAGAAAGAGCGTAAGGCAAAGAAGATGACCATCGAGATTCCCGACGAGATCACCGTCGGCGAGCTTGCCTTAAAGCTCAAGGCGACCGTTGCCGAGGTCGTCAAAAAGGCGTTCCTCATGGGCACGATGGTCACCGCCAACGACACCATCGACTTCGACACCGCGTCCCTGATCGCGATGGAATTCCACGCAAGGGTCGAGAAAGAGGTCGTCGTCAGCATCGAAGAGCGTATCATTGACGACAGCGAGGACGCGGATGAGAACCTTGTCGACCGCGCGCCTGTTATCGTCGTTATGGGTCACGTCGACCACGGTAAGACATCCCTGCTCGACTATATCCGTAACGCGCACGTTACCGCTACCGAGGCGGGCGGCATCACCCAGCACATCGGTGCGTACCGCGTATCCGTCAACGACCGCGAGATCACCTTCCTCGATACCCCGGGTCATGAGGCGTTCACCACCATGCGCGCCCGCGGCGCTCAGGTAACGGATATCGCGATTCTGGTCGTCGCCGCAGACGACGGTATCATGCCGCAGACTGTCGAGGCGATCAACCACGCGAAGGCGGCGGGCGTTTCCGTCATCGTCGCCATCAACAAGATGGATAAACCCGGCGCGAATCCCGAGCAGGTCAAGCAGCAGCTCACCGAGTATGAGCTGATCCCCGAGGAGTGGGGCGGCGATACGCCCTGCGTACCCGTTTCCGCAAAAACCGGCGACGGCATCGACGAGCTTCTCGAGATGGTTCTGCTCGTAGCAGATATGAAAGAGCTCAAGGCGAATCCCGACCGCGCCGCCAAGGGTACGGTCATCGAGGCGCGCCTTGATAAGGGCAGAGGCCCCGTTGCCAGTATTCTGGTTCAGAACGGTACCCTCAAAACCGGCGACATCGTTGTCGCGGGAATGGCTGTCGGCCACGTCCGCGCGATGACAGACGATAAGGGCAACCGCGTCACCTCCGCAGGCCCCTCCGTACCGGTCGAGATCACCGGTCTTGACGACGTTCCCTCGGGCGGCGATACCTTCAATGCCGTTACCGACGAGCGTCTGGCGAGAGAGCTTGTCGAGCAGAGAAAGCACGAGAAGAAGGAAGCCGAGTTCAACGCCCGCACAAAGGTCACCCTCGACAACCTCTTCGATCAGATGAAGCTCGGCGAGGTCAAGGAGCTGAAGATCATCGTCAAGGCTGACGTTCAGGGCTCCGTTGAGGCAGTCCGCCAGAGCCTAGAAAAGCTCTCCAACGATGAAGTCCGCGTCAACATCATCCACGGCGCGGTCGGCGCGGTATCCGAGTCCGACGTCATGCTGGCAAACGCGTCCAACGCGATCATCGTCGGCTTCAACGTCCGTCCCGACGCTACCGCCCAGGCGAATGCCGAGCGCGACGGTGTAGATATGCGTATGTACCGCGTCATCTACGACTGCATCGAAGAGATCGAGAGCGCGATGAAGGGTATGCTCGCGCCCAAGACCCGCGAGGTCATCCTCGGTACCGCCGAGGTTCGTAACGTTATCCGCATCAAGTCGATCGGCAACATCGCCGGCTGTTATGTTAAGAGCGGTAAGATCCAGCGCGGCGCAGGCGTCCGCGTCGTCCGCGACGGCATCATCATCGCCGACGACAATATCGGCTCTCTCCAGCGCTTCAAGGACAGCGTCAAGGAGGTTGCCGAGGGCTACGAGTGCGGTATCGGTCTCGAGAAATACAACGATATCAAAGAAGGCGACATCTTCGAGGTGTTCACCATCGAGGAATATAGAGAAGACTAATGATACAATTGTCATTCTGAGGGCGCTTGCGCCCGTGAGGATCCCCTTGTCATTACGATCGTTTGCAAGAGGAAGGGGATTGCCGCGGGGCGTTGCCCCTCGCAATGACGCTGAGGAAAAACAATATGGCTAATCATAAAATAGGCAGAACGACTGAGGATATCAAGCGCGAGCTGACCGCGATTTTCCGCGAGCTCAAAGACCCGCGTGTGACCTCCTGCTTTCTGTCGATCGTCAGGGTCGAGGTGACCAACGACCTGAGCTATTGCACGGTGTATATCAGCGCGCTGGAGGGACTGGATCAGGCGAAAAACGCCGCGAAAGGTCTCAAGAGCGCAACGGGCTTTATCCGCAGAGAGCTGGGAAGCAGACTTCGTCTGCGCCATGTGCCGGAGCTGATATTTACCCCGACCGATTCGATCGAATACAGCGCGGAGATCTCGCGGATCCTCAACAGTCTGGATATCAAAGATGACGAGGAGGACTCCCATGAGGATGATAACGCTTGATGAAGTCGCCTCTCTTCTGCAAGAGAACGATGATTTTAAACTTTTGACCCATATCTACCCCGACGGCGATACCCTCGGCGGCGCGTTTGCGCTGGCGTTTGCGCTGCGAAAGCTTGGCAAGCGGGCGAATGTCGCCGTCAACGGGCCTGTCCCGTCCAAATTCCGCTATCTGACGAAGAACTATCGCGATCAGGAGTTTGAGCCTCGGTATATCGTCAGTGTTGATGTAGCGGCGATGACCCTCCTCGGCGACAGCGTGATGGAGGGCGTCGACAAGATCGATCTCTGTATCGACCACCACCGCACTAATTCCGTTGCCGCGGATCATGTCTATGTCGACAGCAGCGCCGCGGCGGCTTGCGAGACGATATGGCAGCTTGTCGAGATGCTGGGCGTGGAGCTTGATGAAGATATCGCCGGCGGCATCTACACCGGTGTTTCTACCGATACGGGATGTTTCTGCTATACCAACACCACCCCGCGCACCCACGAGATCGCCGCGAAGATCATCCCCTTCTGCGACTGGCGGGAGATCAACTACATCAACTTTGTCGTCAAAACGAGGGCAAAGATCAAGATGGAGCGTATGATCTACGATACCATGGAGTTCTACGCCGGCGGCAAGTGCGCCATAGTCTATACCACGATCGCGATGCAGCAGGCGCTCGGCGCGGGCGACGACGAGATGGAGGGACTTGCCAACATCCCCCGTCAGGTCGAAGGCGTCGAGATGGGTATCACCATGCGCGAAAAAGAGGGCGGCGTCTTCAAGATCTCCGTCCGCACCAACGACGGCATCAACGCGGCTGAATTCTGTAAGCAGTTCGGCGGCGGCGGACATCCCGGCGCGGCAGGCTGTTCGATCGAGGGCGACCTCGGCACAGCGAAAAAGCTGCTTATCGACGCGGCTGAGGCGTTCCTATGAGTATAAACGGCGTTCTGCTGATCCATAAAGAAAAGGCGTTCACCTCCTTTGACGTTGTCGCTGTGGTACGCAAATGCCTGATGCAGAAAAAAGCGGGACATACCGGCACGCTCGATCCGAACGCGACCGGGATCCTGCCCGTACTGCTCGGCTCGGCGACCAAGGCGCAGGACATCATCCCCTGTCAGGATAAGCGATATCTCGCTGATTTTCGGCTCGGTATCGCGACCGATACGCTGGATATCTGGGGCGAAGTGATCGAAGAAAAGCCCGCCAAATGTACCGCGGAGGACATCGAAAAAGCGCTCGAAGCGTTCTGCGGGGAGATCGAACAGCTCCCCCCGATGTATTCGGCGGTCAGCATCGGCGGCAAACGCCTCTATCAGTACGCCCGCGAGGGCAAAGAGGTCGAGCGTCGACCGCGCGCGGTCACGGTCTATACATTGACGCTCATCGGTTTTGATGAAGCGACCCAAAGCGGAAAACTGGAGATCGCCTGCTCAAAGGGCACCTACGTCCGCTCCCTGATAGACGATATCGCCCGCAGCTTAGGCACCGTCGGCGTGATGACCGATCTCGTAAGAGAGGAAGCCTGCGGGTATTCCCTGAACGACGCGATCACCCTCGATCAGCTCAAGGCGATCACCGAAAACGGCGAGATCGACGAAAGCGCCCCCTACTGGCGCAGCGTGGAAAGTCTTTTCGACGTATATCCCGCGCTGACTGTCAGCGATAAACAGGCGAACCGTTTCAAAAACGGCAATCCCCTCGACGTTGCGCGAACTGAAGCGAAAAACTCCGCCGAAGCGCAAAAAATATACCGTGTGAAAGACAGGGAAGGCAACTTCCTTTCACTCGGTATCGTACAGGATGATATGATCAAATTATATAAGCACTTCTGATCACAGAGAATCAGAAGTGCTTTTGTCGTTTATTTCAGGTTTTCGTCTACGGGATAGGAGCAGATGAACCTGACCGCTCTTTCGATGCTGTCCTTACTGTTCTTGTAGTCGCCGCCCTGATTGCGATAGTCATACATCGTGGTAAAGTGGGTGACGTCGTCATACAGGGTGTCCATATATTGCTTCGACAGGGTGTTGGTCGCTTCATAGAACACCGCCCAGGTCTGCTTATCCATCGCCTTTTTGTGGGCTTTTGCCGCGGTCATGATCAGCGAATAGTGGTTCAGACAGATGTAGTCCTGCGCCTTGTACTGCGCGCGGAATTCGGGATCCTGACCGAACTGGGTGTATACCGTTCTCAGAAGATGCAGCACATCATGCTCGACGCGATCGCAAACATAGCAGGTCTTTCCAAGCTCCGCGATCGCCGCGATATTGTGCTTTGACGCAGGCTCGTTCATCTTCTTCGGAAAGACCAGCTTGCGCTGTTCGTCGATATGCGTCTGCAGGAGCAGGGCGTTCGAAAGCCGCGGACCTGTGTTGACCATCATGGAGAAGTGGCGGTGACAAAAGCCGGTTTTGTTGGTGATGACGCGCACATCCGGCGCCATCATCGCCGCGCCGGTGATATACTCGACATATTGTTCCTCCAGCATCCGGTGCATCCGGCAGATCGGACATCCGTCGGTTTCGGTGAAAAGGTCGGTGATCGGGATGGTACAGATATTCGGCTTCATAAGAATCCTCCTTTTTGATGATCGTACAACGCGTGAGATACCGCGCGTAAAAAAGTTTAAAAATATTATAGCATATTGAAAACGGATATGGTATACTGTTTTTAGATTTTTTTGGGGATGGATGATGAGTAAGCTGATTTTTGAAAACATCCGCGACCTTTCGCTGAAAGAAACGCTCGACTGCGGTCAGTGTTTTCGGTGGAAGGAACAGCCCGACGGCAGCTTTTTCGGCGTCGTCAGGGGCAGAGCGGCTACGGTACATACGGACGGCAACAGCCTTGTGATCGACGGCG
>OMTA01000017.1 GCA_900313895.1 uncultured Eubacteriales bacterium
AGAAACGGCGCGCAAGGCCCGTGGACGGACGTCTACGCCCTGTGCGCGACCATCTATAAATGTATCACCGGCGTCGCTCCCGAGGACAGCCTCAACCGTATGCATACGGATATCCTAAAGCCGCCCTCGGCTTTAGGCGTAAGGATCACGCCGCAGCTCGAAGGCGTACTGATGTACGGACTTTCCGTTTATCAGCAGCAGCGCGTTAAAGATATGGCACAGCTCAGAGCGCTCGTCAACGACGCGCTGAGCCGGCAGGCGACAGGCTTCGCGACCGCGGTCGGTGTCGGCGCTTACACGCAGATGAACGCCGGCGATCCCTATCGGACGCGCTCCGTAGCGGAGGAAAACCGTAACTTTGCTTATCAAAACGACGACTATCAAAAGACCTACGGCGACGGATATTACGATCGCCGCGGCGCGATGGGCGGTTTTCATCAACAACAGCAACAGCAGATTCAGGAGAAGCCGAAAAGATCCTCGACCTCCGTTTTGCTGATCATTCTGATCGTCGTTTTGCTTGCGTGCGTCGGCGTACTGGCATATTTCCTGCTCAGAGATCCCGATCCGGAGCCCACGCCCTCCGACAGCACAAGCGCGACGGAGAAAAGGCAGGAGGACGAACAGACGGATGCTTCCTCCGAGGACGAAGTGTCCGAATCGCAGGAGGATGAGGGCAACGCGCTGATCGAAGTGCCGGATGTGGTCGGCTATGACGCCGATGACGCCGATCAGACCCTTGCGCTCTCCGGGTTCAAGGTCAAGCTGACGACCAAGTATGATAACGAGCATGACAAGGGCGAGGTCACCGGGCAAATCCCTAGCGGCGGCAAAAAGGCGGAAAAAGGCTCGACCGTTGAGCTGACGGTTTCCGACGGCCCCGTGCCTACCGAAAAGCCCGAGGAGCCTGACGAATATACCAGCGCGGAACTTGAGCAGATGGGAACCGGCTATGATTTCAGCAACGGAAAAACCCTCTACTGTCATTTCACCGGCGATATCCGGAGTATCTTGTTGAGAAGCAGAGCCACCAGCTATTCCGAAGCGATCGATGAAGTTTATCAGGACGACAAGGTCAGCTATATCAAAACCGTTTATGACTTCTACTACGTCAACTATAACGGCAAAAAGGGCTATGTGAAAAAGAAGTACTTTACCACCAGCGCTTCTGCGGAGTACATCAAGTGGGACGGCGGCTTTCCTGCGGGAATGTGGGTCTTCAGCAAGGCTGACGGCACGCTCCACCTGAGAGCGTCGGCGGATACCGACGGCAAGGTCTTGGCGTCTATCCCCAAGCGCGGGCCGATGAAGCTGATTAAGATCCAAGCGGGTCAGGACGACGGCGTTCTCTTCGACAAGGTCGAGTATAATGGGATCGAAGGCTATGTGCCGGACGATTATATCTCGGACGATTTTGCTGCGACCCTGCGCAGCGATGTGCCGGGAATGTAAGTTTTCCCCGGAAACCCGAATAAAAGAATAACCGGTTCGGAGATGCGTCCGAGCCGGTTTTTTGTTGTGTTAAGTATAGTGTCATATTTCTAAATAAGAATTATACCCAGATATCATGATCCTTTCCGGAGCCCACCTCAAAGTGGTATTTGACGATACCGAGGTCGGTCTTTGCACAGGCGCCGAACTTCGCTTTGGCAAGCACCTTATCGCCTTTGAGGGCGAAGGTGAATTTCTGCTGATTCATCGCCGTGGGAGCGAGGAGAGCGGCTTCTACGCCCGATTTGAACCACGCGGGCGCGTCCTTGTCGGAGCATACCTCGTCGTAGAATTTACCTGTGTGCGCCTTGCCGCTGTCCGCGCCGTAGCCGATGGCGATCACCATCAACAGCTTTTCGTCGGGTGCGGCGGTGAACGCCTCGGGGATCTTTTTGTAGGTCAGAGCGACCCAGCAGGTGTTCAGCCCCAGCATCTGGGCGCCGATGACGATATATTCGCCCCAGTAGCCGCATTTTTCGTCAAGATCCCTGCCTCGCTTGCCGACAAGGGCGATGTAATTGCGTACGCCGCTGAATTTGCCGTAATGCGCCATCTTGCTGTCAAACGCCTTGGGCTCATCCAGCACGAGCTGGATGTTCAGCCCGCTTGATCTGTTGGCGTTATCGATGAGCTTTTGAAGCCGCGCGAGCGTTTCGCCCTCGATCGGACGGTCGGTGTAGGAGCGTACGGAGTGGCGTTCCTCTATCGCTTTGATCAGATTCATGAGATCACTCTTTCGTCTTTTTTGGTTAGTGTAGCATATTCCGCGGTCGGTTGCAAGTATATCTTGTCTGTGGGGCAAAAATGAGGTATAATGAATTGGATCAACATCGAAAGGGGCGGCGTCCATGAGAGAGCTCAGCGATATGCAGAGGATCGAGCGCAGCATCACCAAAACCTACCGCGACACCATATGGAATCCCTTTATCCGCGCGATGAAGCAGTACGCGCTGGTGGGCGAGGGAGACAGGGTCGCTGTCTGTATCTCCGGCGGCAAGGACAGTATGCTGCTCGCAAAGCTCATGCAGATGCTCAGGCGGTATTCGGACTTTCCCTTTGAGCTTACATTCCTCGTGATGGATCCCGGGTACAGCGCCGGGAATCGCAAAAGGATCGAGGATAACGCCGAGCGCCTCGGGATCCCGATCACGGTTTTTGAGACCAATATCTTTGACGTCGCGGATAAGGCGGAAAAATATCCGTGCTATCTGTGCGCGAAGATGCGTCGCGGTCATCTGTATAAAAAGGCGCGGGAGCTCGGCTGCAACAAGATCGCCCTGGGGCATCATTTCTCCGACGTCATCGAGACGACGGTGCTGTCGCTGTTTTACGGCTCTCAGCTGCAGGGGATGATGCCGAAGCTCCACAGCACGAACTATGCGGGGATGGAGCTGATCCGCCCGCTGTACTGTGTGCGTGAGGAGGATATCATTCGATGGTGTCGCCACAATGACCTGCGATTCATCCGCTGCGCCTGCAAGGTGACGGAGAGGATCGCCCACAGTGAGGACGGTACCGGCGACAGCAAACGACAGGAGATCAAGCTGCTCATCAAAGAGCTGAAAAAAACCAATCCCAATATCGAGAACAGTATCTTCAACGCGATCCACGCGGTGCATATCGACACCTTCCCGGGGTATAAATCAGGGGGCGAGGATCATAGCTTTCTGGAAGGGTATGACCGGGATCGATAGGTCGCAAAAGACTTGCAAAAACCTTATTTTTGTAGTATAATATACGTTAAGTCTGTTAACAAATGCTTGAGAAGGAGGTGACAGGATGGCAAAAACGGTAGAGAAGATCGATCGGGAAGCGCTTGAAAAAGCGATCCAATCGGATGAGGAGCTCATTGAGGAGCTGGAATTGGAAAAGCCGAAAGGCAGCAGCAAGCTTGCCAAACGGATCGGCATCATCCTCTTTGTCATACTCAACGCGGTCGTTCTCTATTTTATTGCCAAGGACGCGCTTTCCAAGGAGCCGCCTCCCGTAGAGCCGTTCAGCTTTGCCAATATTCTGTTCCTCTTAGGCGGACTGATGTGTCTTGCGGTCGTACTGGGCTGTGAGACGTTCAAATACATTCTGATGATGCGCCACCTGGGCGAGAAGGTCTCGGTGCGCCATGCGTTCGCTACCGCGGCGTTGGGAAAATACTATGACTGTATCACCCCCTCCGGCGCGGGCGGTCAGCCGTTCCAGATCTGGTACCTGCGCTCGCAGGGCTATTCCATCGGCGCGGCGTCGGCGATGCCGCTGTCGGGCTTCTTTACGATGCAGTTCGGCTTTGCGGGACTGTGCCTGTTGATGTTTGTGTTCTTCAACAACGCGATGCCCGATCCCGCCCTCAAGATCACCGCCTATGTCGGCGCGGTCGCCTATCTGATGGTTCCGGTCATGATCATCATCTCCGGCTTCGCGCCGAAGATCGCAATACGGATCGTCGCCTTCTTTGTCAGGATCGGCGCCTTTCTGCGTATTGTAAAAAAGCCTAACCACGCGATCATGAAGGCGATGAAATCGCTCAACAGCTACAGCCGCAATATCAAGCGCATCACCAAAAATAAAAAGTTGCTGATCAAGCTATTGCTGCTCTCGCTGGTGTTCCAGACCGCGATGTGCAGTATGCCGTTCTTCGCGATCCACACCTTCGGCGGCAAGATCAACTTTTTCACGGCGCTGGCGGCTTGTACCTTTATTCAGGCGGCGATCAGCCTGATCCCCACCCCCGGTAACTCCGGCGCGGCTGAGGGCGCATTCTATATCATTTTCAGCACCTTCTGGCCGACGCTGTTCTGGCGCTTTTTGTGCTACTACTCGTTCATCATCATCGGCGTGCTGATCTATGGCTACACGGCGCTTGTAAAGATCATTGAAAAGAATAAGGAAAAGAAAGAAAATGCAAAATCCCACTGAAATCCGTTCCGTACAGTTCAACGATATCTATTTTCCGATCGTGGACGGCGTTGTCCAGACCGTTCACCAGTATGCGGATCTAATGAATCGAACCGGCAAAACGTGCGTTGTCACGCCGAGGGCGATGAAAAAAGAATTCGACGACGCGACCCTTAGCTATGAGGTGTACCGCACACCTCAGCTCGGACTGCCGCTCTCGGAATACGGTGTGCCGGCGCCGAGGCTCGACAGAAAGCTCAAGCAGTGGATCGCGCAGAGAAATCCGCAGATTTTCCACGCGCACAGCCCGTTTTTTGAGGGTACATTCGCGTCCGCCTACAGCAAAGAACTGGGTATCCCGTGCGTCGCGACGTTCCACTCAAAGTACTATGACGACGTCGTCCATATCACCGGTTCCAAGACTATCGCGAAGATCGTGACAAACAGGATCGTTCGCTTTTACAGGAATGTTGACAGCGTATGGGCTTGCTCCAACGGCACCGCCGACACGCTCCGCAGCTATGGCTACGGGGGAGAGATCTTTGTCATGGACAACGGTACCTCCTTCAAGGCGCCGGACAATCCGGAGGAGCTGCGCAAAAGAGCGGCAGAGACCTTCGGGATCCCCTCCGATAAAAAGATCCTGCTCTTTGTCGGTCAACAGATCTGGCACAAGAACATCAAGCTGATCCTCGATACCTTCAAGATGCTGTGCGATCACAGCGACGACTATCTGCTGCTGATCGTCGGTAAGGGTTATAACGAGCACGCGATCCATAAATACGCGGACAGTCTGCATCTTCCGGATGGCGCGCTGCGCTTTTACGGAAGGATCTCCGACAGAGATCTGCTCTCCGGCATTTATCTCAACACGGATCTGTTCTTCTTCCCGTCGGTCTACGATAACTCGCCGCTGGTCGTCAGAGAGGCGGCGTCGCTGGGCGTTCCGTCGCTTCTGACAGAGGGCAGCAACGCTGCCGAGGCGGTCAGAAACAACGAGACGGGCTTTACCGCCGCAGAGAATAAGGTCGCGATGTACGGCGAGATCCTCAGGATCTTCGCGAGCGACGGACTTCTCGCGAAAGTCGGCGAGGGCGCGCGGAAATATGTCGCGAAGCCATGGGAGGAGATCGTTCCGCTGGTGCAGGAAAAGTACGCCGAGATCATCGAAAAATATAATTTTGAACATCGATAAGCATAAAAAAGAGGCTGACCTTCGGGTCAGCCTTTTTCTGTTATATCACTTATTTGTTCTTATCAAAGTCGATGACGATCTTGCGCGAGCCGGGGTTGAGCTGGGTCAGGCGAACGCCCGCGGAGTTGAGCATCTTTTTGGAGGCGGTGGTCTCGGGCGAATCCGCGTACTTGTCGTAGAGGTAGACGATCTCGGCGATACCGGACTGGATGATCGCCTTGGCGCATTCGTTGCAGGGGAAGAGATCGACATACAGCCGCGCGCCGTCGAGGGACTTGCCGCCCGCGTTGAGGATCGCGTTCAGCTCGGCATGGACGACATACTTGTACTTGGTCTCGTCACCCTCGCGCTCCCACGGAAACAGGTCGTCGGAGCAGCCGTAGGGAAAGCCGTTGTAGCCGGTGGAGAGGATGCGCTTGTTTTTATTGACGATGCAGGCGCCAACCTGGGTGTTGGGGTCTTTGGATCGCTGTGCCGCCAAAAGCGCAACGCCCATGAAGTACTCGTCCCATGAGATATGGTCTACTCTTTTCATCTACATTACCTCCTGAATGGAATATTCATCGTAATCAGCTTGTATATATAGTATCAGATTTCATTGAGCTTTGCAATACAGTTTTTGCAGACGGTCTTGCCTCCAAAGGATACAAGGTCGTCGTCGCTGCCGCAAAAGATACAGCTCGCACGGTACTTTTTGAGGATAATGGAATCGTTGTCGGTGAACAGCTCGATGGTATCGTCGATATTCAGATCGTACTTGGTACGAAGGGGCTTGGGTACGACGATGCGCCCCAGCTTGTCGATTTTGCAGAGAAAGCCTGCGGGTTTCATAGCGGTCATCCTTTCTGTTTTTGCCGGATTATGTACCCGTTTGTCGTAAGTTTACCAAATTACGGTAAATTTGTCAATAGCAAGAGCAGTTGGTAGATGGTGGTTGGTAGTTCTTGGTGGTATCGATCCCTCAGCGGGTTCAATACGCCAGGACAGTCAGGAGGAAGATATGGCATATGTTTTCGGAGGGATGATCGCCCTGTCGTTCGTCTTTTCGTTGATCAATGGCACGGCGGAGGGGCTGAGTCAAGGGATCATGGATTCCGCGTCCGGCGCGGTGACGTTGCTGATCTCTATCAGCGGGATGCTCTGTATGTGGTCGGGCTTTATGCGGATCATGAAGGACAGCGGCCTGATCGATAAGCTGTCGCGCCTATGCGCGCCGATCCTCAGGCGGCTGTATCCCGATGTGGACGCCGAGTCGGAGGCTTTCCGCTACATCTCGATGAATATCAGCGCAAACCTCCTGGGACTTGGCAACGCCGCTACGCCTCTGGGGCTCAAGGCGATGCAGGAATTGAAAAAGCAGCATCCGTCCGAGGTCGCGTCAGACAGTATGCTGACCTTTGTGCTGATGAATACCGCGTCGATCCAGCTTTTGCCGACGACGGTCGCCGCGCTCAGAAAAAGCTACGGATCGGAGCATCCGTTTGATATCCTCTTATGTGTATGGCTGACCTCCGCCGCGGCGCTGACGGCGGGGCTTATCTCGGCGAAACTGCTCTCTCGGAGGCGAAAATGGAGATCATCATCCCGCTTATCATCGCGTCGCTGTGTATCTACGGGCTTTTTAAAAGGGTAAACATTTTTGAGAGCTTCATCTAGGGCGCGAAAGACGGAATGCGCACGGTCGTATTCATCGCGCCGACAATGATCGCCCTGCTGCTTGCGGTCGGGATGCTGCGGGAATCGGGCTTGCTCAACTGGATCGCTGAGGCGGTGCGCCCTGTGGCTCAGAAGGTGGGATTCCCCGCCGAGCTGGTGCCGATGGGGTTACTCAGACCCGTATCCGGATCGGGCGCGTCGGCGATCCTGCTCGGCATCTACGAGGATCACGGCGCGGACAGCTTTCTTGCGAAATGCGCGAGCGTGGTCGCGGGCTCGACCGAGACGACCTTTTACGCGGTGACGATGTACTACTCCGCCGCGGGGATCACAAAAATCCGCCACACGCTTTTTTCGGCGTTGCTGGCGGATTTCACTGCGATCGTATTGAGCGTTGTAACGGTCAGTCTTCTGTTGCCTTGACCGAACTTTTTGTGGTTTTATTTGAAGCTGACGGTGTTCATCAGGTCTTTGAGCGCCTTATAGGATTCGTCGGAGCGCGTGGTGCTCCATGAGCCGCTGACGCCCATGTTGCGGATCTGGTAGACGTCGTCGCCCTGCTGGGTGTAATAGGCGAAAGGAGACTCGCTTGTGTCGGTGTCGTAGATAGCGGTATAGGTGACGCCGCCGATCTCGACCTGCTCGGAGCGATAATCTGTCGGCAACTCTTTTTCAACGGTAGAGTTCTTGTATACCTTGATCATAAGTCGGAAATCGATATTATCCTTGTCCTTGCCGAAAAACCATACGAGCGATTTATCGACCAGCGTTCCGTCGGGCTTTTCGGTCTGGCTGTTGCTGACAGATACCTGATTGAGCGATTTGTCGAGGGTGTAGTTGATGGCAAAGAGATCGTCGTCGGTCTCGATCGCTTCATCATTATCGATGATGCTGATCCCCTTCATGAGCTTTTCAAACGCGTCCTTATCGAGCTTGTCCGCGAAGGAGTAGCCGATACCGTAGACAGTGTCGCCGTCCTGGCACACAGCCATGATCGTCTTATTAACCGTAATGACGCTGAAGGGCTTGCCGGCATATTCGACGGACTCAGCCTTATCCAGATAGCTCTGGGGGATCTCGTCTGTGATCTTCTTGCCTGTTGTATAGCCGATGTCGATCTCTGATTTGTCGGCAAAGGTATACATGAAGCTCTTGTCAATGATCGTACCGTCCGCCTTCTTTTCGATATGACGGTTGACGGTATCGTAGCCCTCCGGCGGGGTGAAACTGAGGCTGACCGCGGTGGTTTCCTGCGCAAGCGTTTTGGGCGCTTCTGTTGCGGCTTTCTCTTCATTTTCGGCTGAATCCGATCCACCTGAGCCTTTGCCGGATCCCGAGCAGGCGACGATAGACAGCGCCAGTATCAACGCAAGCAACATAGTGATTACTTTTTTCATTTTGTACACTCCTTGATTGATTATTTCGGGTATTTGCAGTAATCCTATCGTAACACAACTTACCGACAGTTTCAATAGCTTTGCGGAATATAGTTAAGCCCGATGACCTTTGACGGTGATCGGGCTTTTTTGTAATAAAAACTTTGATTGAAAAGATCAACGATCGTTTATCTGATCGCTTTCTTTGCCCGGGCGGCGACCTCATGCTCCGAGCGGGGCGCGTTTGCGCCCTGGACGGCGAGGCTTTTGCCGATCTTCGCGCCCTTGCAGGAGGCGGAGATGGTCTTGGGCACGCCGCCGAGCCCCGAGCCTTCGTGGGTGACGACAAAGTGGACGGTCTTGCCGGAAAAGTCGAGGCGCTCAAGCTGGGTGTACATCGCCATGGGATAGATGCCCCACCAGTTGGGACCGACGATGAAGATGTTGTCGTAGGCGGAGATATCGTCGAGATACGCCTTCAGCTCGGGACGCGCCTTTGCTCTCAGCTCCGCTTTCGCTTCTTCGATGCAGACCATGTAGTCGGCGTCGTAGGGCTTGACGGTATCGACCTCAAAGATATCCGCGCCGATCGCGTCCGCGATATACTGTGTGATCAGCTCGGTGTTGCCTTTGCTGAGGTTCTTGACAGAGCCGCTGACATAGTTCTGTCCGCGTCTGGAATAGTAAATGATCAGGTTTTTCATGGTTTCTCCTTAATAAATCGATGCTGTACTTTCGATGATCTTCCATCTGCCGTCTGTGTATTTCAGACGGCATTTTTGCTGTAAGCGCCAGTGGCGCTTTGCGCCGCCGAATGCCGCCGCCTCTACGCGGGTCTGTCCGGTCAGAACAGCTGTGTCGGCGTTGACGGTCACTGTCATGCTGTCGTGGACTGCCGAATAATAGTTCAGGGTGCCGTCCAGTACGGCGGTGATGAATGCCTCTTTATTCTGGCGCATCCCCGTCATATGGATGAGGACAAAGCGATCGTCAAGCACATCCTTAAGGACATTTTTGTCCTTTTCGATCATCGCATCGCACATCTGTATATAGGCGTTTTGGATCTGTAATTCACGTGATTTTTGTTTAACGGCGGAGAGCGCCGCTTCGGGATCGTCGATATCGCGTACCGCAAGCTCCATCGGACAGAGATCTGTACCCGCACGGTTGATGATGTGATCGGTCAGGGTGTCATACTCGTATGAGATGCCGTACCGTTCAAAGACCGCCTGACCGCTTTTGCCGAGCGTTTCGGCGTAGACCCGGCTGACGCCGAGGATGACATAGAGCATCGCCGCGGCTTTTCCGACGATCCGATCCGCCGCACACGCGCCGCGCAGGTCAAGATCGGAATCGATCAGCTTGATCAGGGGCTTGATACCGCTTTCGGTATCGGTATACAGCTTGCCGTCAAAACATACCGCGAGCGTATCGCTGCCGGTTTTCAGCCTGCTTTTGGCGACGGCGTAATCGGCGTCCATCAACGGTTCTCCATGCGGTAGACGCATAAGGGGATCAGCGCCCATTGGAGCACGATGCCGAAAAGTCCGGTGACGATGCTGTTCCAGATGACAGGTACCGGGATCGCGGTGTGACCGAACGCGTAAACGGCGATCAGGATCGCGATGGCACGGATGGCTCTGCCGGCGATTTGTGCGATCACGACCTTGGCGATGGTCGGGAGCTTTGCGTTTCTCAGCAAGCCGGAGGTAAGGCCGTAGACGAACAGCTCGATCATCATGAAGGGAAGCATCGCCGCGGTCGGCATACCGGTCAGGGCAAAGCTGATCAGCGGGGAGAGTACGCCCGCGATCGCGCCGACATACGGCCCTGCCAGAAGTCCCGCGAGAATGATCGGCAGGTGCATGGGGAGGAATGCCTCACCGAGCGCTGTTCCCAGTCCCGAGACAGCTCCCATCAGATGGAAGAACTGCGGGAGGATCACCGCACCGGCGATCGCGCCGACGGTCGCGAGGGTTTGGACTTTGACGGATAATTTCGGTTTTGCGTATGTAGAAGTCATGCTATCACCTCTCAAATTTTGCCGCTACGCGCGTCAACAGCTCTCTGATCGGAAGATGCTGGGGACACGCGTTTTCGCATTTTCCGCAACGGATGCAGTCGGAAGCCTTGCCGTTGCGGCTAGTCAGTACAGAATTATAGTAGAAATCCTGGTTCCAGTCGTTGAACGCTTCCTTAGCGTTGAGACAGGAGAACAGGTCGGGGATGAGGATCTTTTTGGGACAGCCGTCTACACAGTAGCGGCACGCGGTACAGGGGATCAGGTTCTGCTGCTTGAAGATGTCGCAGACCTTTTTGACTGCCGCCTGTTCCGCATCATTCAGCGGTTGATAATCGGTCATGAAGCTGAGGTTGTCCTCCATCTGCTCCATGCTGCTCATGCCTGAGAGGACGGTGCTGATGTTCGGAAATCCCGCCGCAAAGCGCAGGGCATAGCTTGCGTAGCTTCCGCCGTGAAGCGCGTCAAAAACGGACTTTGCCGCGTCGGGCAGGTTGATCAGGCTGCCGCCCTTGATGGGTTCCATCACGACGACGGGCTTGTTGAAGCGTTCGCATACTTCGTAGACGTTTTTGCTGTCAACGCCCTTGTCCTCGTAATCGACATAGTTGAGCTGGATCTGGACGACCTCGATCTCGGGGTAGTCTGTGAGGATGCGTTCCAGCACATCCGCTTTGTCGTGGAAGAAGATGCCGACATGGCGAATCTTGCCTTCCTTTTTCAGCTCGAAGGCGATCTCGTAGGCGCGGCATTTGCGGAACAGCTCATAGTTGCGGTTATCCTGCGCGTGCATGAGGTAGAAGTCGAAATAATCGACCCCGCACAGCTTGAGCTGCTTTTCGAAGAACGGACGGATGTCGCTCTCTTTTTTGAAGTAGAAGTCGGTCAGCTTGTTGGTCAGCAGGAAACGGCTGCGGTCGTATCGCTTGACGACACAGTCACGGATGGCGGTCTCGCTTTTGCCGCTGTGGTATCCGTGAGCGGTGTCAAAATAGTTGAAGCCCGCGTCGATGAACGCGTCCGCCATGCGGCAGAACTGATCGTAGTCGATCTTGCCGTTCGTCATCGGAAGGCGCATACAGCCGAAGCCGAAATTGCCGTGTATTTCGGGAAAAAAGGGATTGGTTTTCATAGTCACTCCTTAGTAGCCGAGGTCATTGAGCCAGTCGGTCACGGTTTCCTTGACGCTGTCGGGCTTTTTCTGGGTATCTTCGCCGAGGATCGCCAGCACTTCTTTGACGGTTGCGCCGGAGATTGCGGATTCGATCTTGCTTTGGGTGCCCGCGTTGCCGGAGCCGGCGTGGGTGCAGAAGGGGATGACGGTCTTTCCGGATAAGTCGTAGCTTTCGAGGAAGGTGTAGCAGATCATCGGAAGA
>OMTA01000117.1 GCA_900313895.1 uncultured Eubacteriales bacterium
CACGCGCTCTGTCGCAATACCGGCTACGACGAGGTCTCGCTCTCCTCGCTCAGTTCAAGCGATTACACACAGGTCGTACCCATGCTCCAAAAGCTCAACAGTTGGGCAAAGCCAGAGAAGGTCAGCCTGTCGCTGCCGAGTTTGCGCGTAGACGGCTTTACCGATGATATCCTCAATGAGATCAAGACCGTTCGCAAAAGCGGTCTGACCTTTGCGCCCGAGGCGGGTTCTCAGCGCCTGCGCGATGCGATCAATAAGAACGTTTATGAGGACGAGCTGATGAACACCTGCCGCGTCGCGTTTGAGGGCGGCTACACGACCGTCAAGCTCTACTTTATGATCGGCCTGCCGACGGAGACGATGGACGATGTAGCGGCGATCGCCGAGCTGGGCAAAAAGGTTCTCGATACCTATTACAGCGTGGAGAATCGTCCGAAGGGCAAATCGCCACGCGTGACAATATCCGCTTCATCATTCGTACCGAAGCCCTTTACACCGTTCCAGTGGGAACCGCAGGACACCATGGATACCCTGCGCGAGAAACAGCGCCACATCAAGGACTCGATCGCTTCGCGCAAGATCAGTCTTTCCAAGGTCACCTATAACTATCACGATTCCGATACCTCCTTCCTCGAGGCGGTATTTGCCCGCGGCGATCGCAAGCTCAACAAGGCGATGCTGCTCGCGCATGAGCGCGGTATGCGGTTTGATTCGTGGAGCGATTGCTTCTCGCTGCAAAAGTGGCTGGATGTTTTTGAGGAATGCGGCATCGATCCCGCGTTCTATGCCAACCGCCGCCGTTCCTTTGACGAGATCCTTCCGTGGGATCACCTTGACTACGGCGTTACCAAGGCATTTCTCAAACGCGAGTGCGAGCGCGCGTATGAATCCAAGCCCTCGCCGAACTGTCGGGAGAACTGCATGAACTGCGGTATGAAAAAATACGGCGGAGGTGTCTGCTATGAAAAACGCTAGAGTATTTTTTACCAAAGACGGCGCGTGTAAATATATTTCTCATCTGGACACCAACCGCGTGATGCTGCGCGCGATCGGCAAAAGCCGGCTCGATATCTGGCATACCGAGGGCTTCCATCAGCACGCGTACATCACCTTCGCGCTGCCGCTGTCGCTCGGATTCGCCTCGACCTGCGAGAGTATGGATTTCCGTTTGCTCGACGATGACGCCGACATGAGCGCGATCCCCGATAGGCTCAACGCCTGCTTGCCCGCGGGGATCCGTGTGATCTCATGCGCTGAGCCGAAGTACAAGCCCGCCGATATCGACAGCGCTTCATATGAGGCTGTCATTGAGCCTATGGATAATGATAGAATTTCTTTAAAAGAACTATACAATAAACTCGATCAGTTTCTTGAACAGTCTGAGATCATCGTCGAGAAAAAGACAAAAAAGGGAAAGAAGCAGATCAATCTGAAAGAGTATATTATAGACTACAGTATAGACTTTTCTGAGACTGTACGACTGATCCTGCGACTTCCTGCTGGCCCGACGCTCAATATCAACCCGTCCCTGTTGATCGGCGCGTTCGCGGATTTCTGCGGCGTTGAGCTGCACGCCGATATGACGCGCACCGCTATCTACACAAAGGAAGGTGCGCAGTTTGAGTAAGCGTTACGATATCGTTTTACTGGACGCGGATGAGACCGTCTATGATTTCCTGCTTGCGGAGAAAACCGCCGTCAGCCGAACACTCAGCCATTTCGGCGTTGATGTGACCGATGATATCGTCAGCCTCTACAGCGCCTGCAACCTTTGGTGTTGGAAAGCGCTGGAGAGGGGAGAGCTGAGCCGCGATGATCTCAAGCCGCATCGTTTTCAGATGCTGTTTGAGCGGATCGGCAAAGAGCCTGTTGATTTTAACGCGGTCAACGAAATGTATGAGAGCAATCTCTCACAGTGCGGCTTTATGCTCCCCGGCGCGACGGAGTTTGTCAAAAAGCTGCACGAGGAATACGATGTGAAGATTTATCTTGCCACCAATGGACTGACGATCCCTCAGACCGGCAGATATGTGCGTTCCGGAATAGACCGTTATGTAGACGGCATCTATATCTCCGAGCAGATCGGCGCCTCAAAACCCGACAAAGCATATTTCGATTATATCTTCAACGACCTCGGCATAACGGATAAAAGCCGCGTGATCATCCTCGGCGACAGCCTGACCTCCGATATGCAGGGCGGCAGAAACGCGGGGATCACCACCTGCCGTTATCTCAGGAATGCCGAACCGGACGGCGATCCGCGCTGCGATTTCGAGATCAAAACCTACGACGCGTTTTTTGATATACTCTGATCCTTTTGTCCAGCACTGCGCCCTCGGCATAACGGAAAGAGCGTATTCAGTGAAATGACTTTTCCTTTAGGTACATATGACGCAGGGAGCGCTTGTCGGCGCTCCCCTTTTTAGATAAAAACTAATGATGTTGAAAAAAGATGAATTGATTTTCGAGCTGCAATATGATAAGATAAACTTTAATATACGGGAAAAAGGACTTTTACGTTGCAGAATTGCGAATGTCTTGATTGCTGCGGAGGAATAATACCATGATGTTGCGCTCAAAAAAATGAACAGATACCATATGATACACAGGCTGATGTCTATGATATGCGTGATGGTATTCATCATTTCCTCCGTACCCGTCATCGCAAGCGCCGGAGATAACAAACCAAAACCCATAAAGGTTGGTTATTATGAAAACGAGGTTTTCCAGGAAGGCGCAAAGGACGGTGCGATCAAAAAAGGGTACGCGTATGAGTATTACCGAAAGATGTCCGAGTACACCGGCTGGAAGTATGAGTATGTCTACGGAGAATACAGCGACCTGTATCAGATGCTCCTGGACGGCGAGATCGATCTTTTGGCGGGACTTGCGTGGAAGGAAGACCGCGTCGATTTGCTCAGCTATCCAGAACTCCCGATGGGAAATGAAACCTATAATCTTGTAAAGCACGCCTCGGCTGATACCATCACGGCAGATCCGAAAACGCTGAACAAAAAAGTGATCGGTGTTCTTGACAGCGCGATGGTCGAGGCATTGAACAAGTATCTGAAAAACAACCGCATTACTGCCACTGTAAAGACGTATGATGACTACAAAGCGCTGTTCACGGCGTTTGATAAGGGAGAACTGGATCTGATTGCGGCTGAGGGCGACGGCGCCTACGGACGTGATAACGCGGAAGTTCTCGTTCCTTTCGCTACCTCCGATTATTATCTTTGCGTAAACAAAGCGCGCTCCGATCTGTTGTCGGAGCTGAATGAAGCGCAGGCTACGCTTGCGGTGGAAGAGCCGAACTGGCTCCATTCTCTGAGCACGAAGTATTACCCCGTCAGTATTTCCGCGCGCGCGTTTTCGACCGCGGAAAAAGAGTGGCTCAATACGCACAGCTCGCTTAAGGTCGGCTACCTCAACCATTATCTTCCTTACAGCGACACCGATAAGGACGGTAAGGTGACCGGTATCATCAAGGACATCGTTCCCGAGTTGTTGAGCGATCTGGGCCTGTCCCATTTGACCGTCACCTATCATGGATATGAAAGCTATGACGAGATGATCTCAGGTATGTCTTCGGAAGAGATCGACGTTGCCTTCCCTGTCGGTGGAGGATCGTATTTTTCCGAAGAGAACGGTATCTATCAGTCCACCCCCGTCATATCCACATCCTCTAATCTTGTATTTAAAGGAGCTTACTCGGAGAATACCACAAAGACCATTGCGGTTAATGAAAGCAACCGTATTCAGTACTATTATACCGTGACCTATTTCCCTGATGCGGAGATATCTTTCTATCCGTCTATCGAAGACTGTCTGGATGCGGTCCTTTCCGGAAAAGCGAACTGCACCATGCTGAACGGCCTTCGCGCCAGCGTCCTCTTGAAGAGCTCAAAGTATAAGGATCTGGAGCTTCACCAGTTGGCGCAGAGCGACGATCACTGTTTCGGCGTTGAGATCGGAAACGAAGGATTTCTCAAGCTGTTGAACCGCGGTATCAATATGATCGGCGACGACTATGCGCAGAACGCTTCCTATCGCTATACGGAGGATTTGAACTCCTACAGCCTGATGGACGTACTCAGGGATCATATGCTCCTGTTCGTTTCGATCATTCTGGTGATTGTTGCTATCATCATTTTCCTTCTTGTCCGCGACAGAATACGCACCAAAAAGCAGGTGATCGAAAAAGAATCCGCCCGGTTGATCCTTGAAGAAAAGAACGCGCAGCTCAAAGCCAGTCAAAAGGAACTGGCGCAGACAAACGATATCATTTCCGACGCCGGCTACGGCACTTGGTATATCATCCTCGAGGACGGCGAAAAGCCGCGTATGCACGGAAACAACAAGATGATGCAGCTTCTCGGACTGGAAGGACAGGATCTGTCTTATGAAGAGATCTTTGACGCGTGGTACTCCCGGATCATTCACGAGGAAATCCCCTTGCTGCAAAAGAATCTTGACGCGATGCTGAAGGGCGACTTCACAGAGGTCACCTATCGCTGGGATCATCCGACAAAAGGCGTGCTGTACATTCGCTGCGGCGGATCGTCAAAGGAAAACGAGCCCCATCGTCAGGTGATCCAGGGCTATCACAGCGACGTGACCGATTTGGTGCGCGAGGAACAGGCGCAGAAAGAAGCCTTGCAGAACGCACTTGCTACGGCGGAACACGCGAATCATGCGAAAACGGCATTCCTGAATAATATGTCACATGATATCCGCACCCCGATGAACGCGATCGCGGGCTTTACCGCTTTGGCGGCAACCCATATCGATAACAAAGAGCAGGTCAGGGATTACCTGGGCAAGATTGCGGTTTCCAGCCAGCATCTGCTCTCTCTGATCAATGACGTTCTCGATATGAGTCGTATTGAGAGCGGTAAGATGATGCTGGAGGAAACAGAGGTCCATCTTCCAGAGCTGATCCATGACTTGCAGACGATCGTTCAGGCTAATATCTCGGCTAAACAGTTGGCGCTTATCGTCAACATAAAGGATGTGGTCCACGAGGACGTCGTTACGGACAAGCTCAGGCTGAATCAGGTCCTGCTGAATATCATGTCGAACGCGATCAAGTTTACCCCGAGCGGAGGCGCGATCACCTTCCGTGTGATCGAGAAGCCGTCTTCCGCAAAAGATATGACAAACTTTGAATTCCGCATCAAGGATACCGGCATCGGTATGACCAAGGAGTTCCAGAAAACCATATTCGAAGCCTTCACGCGCGAAAAGACCAGTACCGTCAGCGGTATCCAGGGAACCGGTCTCGGAATGGCAATCACCAAGAACATCGTAGATATGATGGGCGGTACGATCACCGTTGAATCCGAGAAGGGAAAAGGCAGCGAGTTTATCGTCGATATCTCTTGTCGTGTCAACACCCAGCCAGTTAAAGCAGAACCCATCCCCGAGCTGAAAGGACTGCGCGCGCTGGTTGCGGATA
>OMTA01000126.1 GCA_900313895.1 uncultured Eubacteriales bacterium
CATAGCCATCGCTCGTTGTTGCGTAGCAACAAACTGAGCGGGCATACAAATCTTTTTTACTTTATTAGAAACGAGCAGTTTCTTATAAAGTAAAAAACACCCTGCCGTATCGGTGACAGGGTGTTCGGAACTGTTGTTCAGTTTTTGTTCAAAGGAAGCTCGTACTCTTCGTAGGTGTGTCCCTCAAAATCGCACAGTCCCGCGATCACGCGCTGGATGCGGGTCGCGTCAACGATGGTCAGCTCACCATCGCCGTCCGCGTCGACGTTTTTGATATGGGCGGGGTTGGAATCGGTGACGATATCGGCGAGGACACGCTGTGCGCGGGTCGCGTCGAGGACGGTGACTGTTTTGTCCCAGTCATAATCGCCGCGGATCGGATCTGCAAAACCAACGTGCTTGCCGTTTGCGTCAACGTGATCGGGATTACAGCAGTTGTGCCCGATATCGGTGAAGTGTTCGGAATCCTCCGCGTACATCCCGTAGCATCCGTCGCCGTAATAAAAATACCACGAACCGCTAACGGGTCTGTTGGGCTGGTATTCGCTGTAAATATTCAGGACATACGGGACGAAAATGCACCCGTCAAAGCTGTCACAGCCCTCCGGTACGGTCGCCCATTCATCCGGTTCCGCATATCCGCAGGGAACACTGATGGATGATTTCATTTTCTGAAAGATCGGCTGATCCGGATCCTGTCCGCCGTCTACGCCGTTGTTCCAGATCAAAAGCGACGCTTCCGTCGGCATATCGACATAGTAGATCCCCTGCTCGGCGTCCTCGACCATCGCGCGGTAGCCGGGCCAGCTTTCACAGTACGCGGGAGCATTTGTGTCCCACCAGTAGATGCCGGCTCCCTGTGAATACTCATTGTACCACGATTCGGGCAATTCTCCCTGATCGTCGCGGATGCCGTGTATGCCGTCGGGCATGATGAAGTAGTAACGATGTGTTTCGACCTTCTTGCCGCTCTGTGCCTCATAGCGGGCGAGGGCATCGGCAGCAGTCTCGCTGTCGGGTGAAAGAGATTTTGCAGTCGCTGAAGCGGCCACTGCCATACAGAATGCGACTGTCAAAAGAAAGCAAATCAGTTTTCTCATCAAACTCATCCTTTAAAAAATTACGGCGTTCCCATCGGGAACGCCGTATCATAAACTTTCGGTTTACCTTATCACAAAATGATTATGTGTTAGCAGGGTTACCGTCCATATCCATCAGCTCAGCAACGACGTTCTGGATACGAGTAGCGTCCATGATGGTCAGATCCTTGTCGCCGTCTGCGTCAACCGCTACGAGGAAGTCCTCAGCAGGTCTTGCGGTCAGTTCAGCGATGATGTTCTGAGCGCGGGTAGCGTCCATGATGGTGATCTGCTCGTCCTCGTCATAGTCGCCGCGAAGAACGGTAGGAGCGGGCTCTGTGGGAGCAGCCTCTGTAGGAGCAGGCTCAGTAGGAGCGGGCTCTGTGGGAGCAGCCTCTGTAGGAGCGGGCTCTGTGGGATCCGCAGACTCATGATAACCTACGTGTACGCCGTCAACAAAGTGATCGGGGTTTTTGCAGTTCTCTTCAACGCTCTTGAAGTTAGCGGAATCCTTAGCGTAGGAACCGAAGCAACCGTTCTCATAGTAGAAGTACCAGTCGCCGCCGCAGGTCGGAACGCCGGACAGCTCGTTGATAGAGATCTGATCGGGATCGATAACGAAGATGCAGTTGTCAAAGCTGTCTGCGCCTTCGGGGATGGTATCATACTCGTCGGGATCGGGATACTCACAGGGGATGTTAACGGTCTGAGCAGCCTTGGAATAGATCATAGCATCGGGATCTTCGCCGCCGTCTACACCGTTGTTGAAGATGAAGGTAGTAGCGATAACGGGAACATTGGAGTACCAGATGTTCTGCTTCTCATCCTCAGCCATGCACTGATAACCTGCCCATGCTTCGGGGCAAGCTTCAGCGGAACCCCACCAGTAAACGCCTGCGCCCTTGGAATACTCGTTATACCAGGAGCCTGCAAGAGTTGTGCCGTCAGCACCGGTGAAACCGTTCTTGCCGTTAGGCATCAGGAAGAGGTACTTGTTTGTGTCAACAGTTACGCCGAACTCAGCTTCATAAGCCGCGATTGCTTCGTCAGAGGTCTGCGCCTGAACAACGATTTCAGGATCGTCAGTTTCCCATACAGTGTAAGCAGAAGCGGTTACAACAACAGAGGCTACGAGCATTACTGCTAAAAGAATGCTGATAAACTTTTTCATAGAAAAATCCTCCTATAATATTGGTGGCTTTATTATAACACAAAAGAATTATAAATTACAAGAGGATAACGGTAAAAAATCGTTAAAATTTCTGAAAAGAATATTAAATTCCTGCAATTCTTCTTTCATTCTTTTGTAAACTTTGAGATTTCGGCGAATTTTTGCAAATTTTTCGAACAAATATTTGCTTTTTGCCGTCGGGTGTGTTATAATAGAGCCAAGAACAACGATACGGAGGTAATCGCTATGAAACCCCTGACAAAAAGCCAGCAAAAGGTATATGATTATATCGTAGAGGGCGCGAGCAACGGAAGGATCCCCTCGGTGCGCGAGCTGTGTGAGGCGACGGGGTTCAAGTCCACCTCGACGGTCGCCTATCACCTGCGCGCGTTGGAAGAGCGCGGTCTGATCGAGCGCGAGGAAGGACTCAACCGCTGTATCCGCCTGAAAAACGACAGTCCCACCGTCAAAGTCCCGCTGCTCGGCAGGGTCACCGCCGGTCAGCCGATCCTTGCCGTACAGGATATCGAGAGCTATATCCCCGTTCCGCAGGGGATCTCAAACAACCGCGATTTGTTCGCGCTGCGCGTTGTGGGCGAAAGTATGATCAAGGCGGGCATTTTTGACGGCGACATCATCATCGTCAACCGAACTCCCGTCGCGGAGAACGGCGAGATCGTTGTCGCGATGGTCGAGGATGAAGCAAGCGGCGAGGCAAGCGCCACCGTCAAGCGCTTTTACAAGGAAAAGGGACACTATCGCCTCCAGCCGGAAAACGACGCCTTCGAGCCGATCATCGTCGATCATGTTGTCCTGCTCGGAAAAGTCGTTACCCTGATCCGTAATTACGACTGATTTTTTCGGCTTATTTTAAAAATGTTCAACCTGCGTTAAAAAAACGTTCACAACTTTTTGAAAATACAAGCTATAATAGAAGCATACAAGTTAAGGACCGCAACTTATCTTGTAATGTTCTACCCTCCTCGATACGAACAACAGGTTCGTCATTGAAAACCCTCATTTTATTTGGATTTATCCCCAAAAAGAAACCGAGCCGCAAGGCTCGGTTTCTTTTTGTGTTCAAGTATTATTCAACGTCGGTGAAATCGTCGTCATCGAGATTATAGATATGATTGTCGCGCGCGGGCGGCTGATAATCACGATAGCGTTCCTCCTGTTGCTGCTGCAACCGGCGTTTGCGCGCCTGACGGCGTCCGTCGGAGGCGGTATACGCCGCCGTTGAAAAGACAACGCCCATGAAAACACCCGCGACGATCAGAAACGCGATGATACAGAAGATCCACCACGCGATCTTGAGGATGAACAGCAGGATACAAGCGATCACAACGGTCACCACGCAGATGATCCCCGCCGTGATATAGGTGTAAAACCCGTCGGTGATCCTGTCAAAGAAGCCAAACAGCGAGCTGAAGGATATCAGAATCATCGCGACCATCGCGGTGATAAAGCCGACGATGACCGCCGTATCATGATAGATCGGCATATCGATCAGCATCGGGATACACAGCAAAACTGCCGGCACGACCGCGTGAGATCGATCATATCTGCGCCAGATCAGGATCAGAAAGACCGAAGCGACACACCCGAAGATCGCTGTCCCGACAAAGCCGTGCATCAGCGGCGCGAAAAACAGGATGATAAAATCCAGCGCGAACAGTACCCCGAGCTTTGAGCCGATCTTTGTCCGCAAAAAGGGTCGGATATCGACAAGCCTGCGCCTGTATTCCTCCCATAACGCATTGAAGTTCATAGCGTACCTCCCGACAAACCCTATCAGTAGTGTCTGAATTGATCTCAGCATACCATATTTTGTCAGAAAAAGCAATTTTATGAAAACAATGTAACTGTTTGGCACAAAAGGTTACAAAATCATTTTTTCCGTAAAGCGAAACCGGAGAGGACTGGTTCCTCTCCGGTTTCTTCTGCTTACTGTATTGAATAATCGAGGTATTCCTCAAGCTGTTCATCTTCTTTTCTCTTCTTCTCTTTGTAGAAAAGGAAAGCAGTTACGGCGGCTGTCAAAGCAACTACCGCTGCAATAAGGCAAGCCAGCCATTTAAACTTTGATCTCTTTATCATTTGACGCCTCCTGAAAAACTAAAAACTATTACAACAAAATAATAACAGCAAATTCCGCAAATGTCAATATCTTGTATGTAAGTTTATTGTTTGTTCATGAATATTGGGGAAATGACAGGGCGCCGGATCCGTATCCCACGCCTTTTGAGGGCGGTTTTTCAGCTCGAGCGGGCAAAAAGGCGCATTACTCGATCCAACGAATGCGAAAAACAAAAAAAGCAGGCAACGCCTGCTTTTAAGGTTATGCATTTTTACGCAGATTTATTCAGTCTCTTTGCCAGCGAAGACTTCGCTCTGGCAGCTGTGTTCTTATGAAGAATACCCTTTGCTACAGCCTGATCAATCTTTTTAGTAGCAAGACGTACCGCCTCAGCCTTATTATCAGCGTCTGTATCTACCGCTACGTACGCTTTCTTGACATAAGTCTTGAGAGCAGACTTGAGCGCTTTGTTCTGGGCTGTCTTGGTCGCGATAACCTTAACACGCTTTTTTGCTGATTTAATATTCGGCATTGTCCCACCTCCTTAATTTTATCAGTTACGCACGAATAATAATACCATTTCTATCCGAGAAATGCAAGCATTTTGTTAAAATTCTGCAATATTTTTTTAGAATAGTGGTATCAGGGGCTTAAAAACACAAGATATTGTTGGTGTCAACTGTTTTTTTTCGATAAAAAATACTTTACGGCACAGGAAATCAGCGCCAGAATCGCGACGCCATCAGATCGGCTTCGATCAGGTTATTGACCAGCGCCCATGTTCCGAGAAAAACGAAAAATGCCGCCGGAATAAAGAAGAACCGATCCTCTTTGATCGCTATATATAATAGGTATGCGGCGAGGACGTACCACAGTACGACATAAATATAGGACGGGATCATACTATTCTTCCTCGTTTCTGTTGCGATTCTTGTTCTTCTTCTTGCTCTTTGATCGGGTCATGATCAGGATAAAGAGGTAGTAGATGATGATCAGGATCGTACCGATGCGGCCGATATAATCGGGAACAAGCGAGGTAGGGTGCAGATCGCGGATGATATAGGTGAATATATGCCACGCGCCTACAAAGATCAGATAAAACGCCATCGGTCGCAGTAGCGGCAGCTTGCGAAAATACGGCGAAAGCATGACGATCGCCGCCGCAAAGCACAGAACGGCGCAGAGTATCGCTAAAACCATGAGATCATCTCCGATATCATTTGGCAGTATAGTCGGTCGTTTTGAAAACCATATATAATAGTATAATGGGATTTGAGCGGAATGTCAATGTTTTGGAAAGCCGCAAAGCCGCTTAGTAAGCCGATATTTGCCTCTTTTACAAAAAATTCACAAATAAAATATTGACTTTTACTGACGTAGTGGCTATACTATGTATTGTAAGTTAGCACTCGGGCATCGAGAGTGCTAAACACCTTGACGACAACGGTATCCCCGGATATCGGGTGTCGCCTGAGACAGAGCCCCCATCGTACACAACCAAGGGCAAAGGAGGCGACGACGGGATGGAGCTTGCTTTAAGAAAAGAAAAGATACTGTCCGCGGTCGTTGAAAAATATATCGAGACCGGCGATGCGATCGGTTCAAAGGCGCTGCAGACCGAAGCAGGGCTGGGCGTTTCCTCGGCGACCATCCGCAACGAGCTTAAGTCGCTGGACGACGACGGCTACCTGACCCAGCCGCACACCTCGGCGGGTCGTATCCCGACGATCAAGGGCTATCGCTACTATATCGATAACCTGATGCCGCAGGTCGAGCTGTCGGAGAGAGTGCGCGAGCATATCCGACAGGCGGTCACCTCGCGGGCACAGTCGCCTGAAAGGGTGCTGAGCAATACCGCCGAAGTGCTCTCGCAAATGACGAACGCTGCGGCTGTCGTGACAACGCCCTCCAGCGATGAGGCGCGGGTCCACAGGATCCGTTTTGTCGCAACCGGCAGACACACCTCGATGGCAGTGCTTGTCACCTCGACAGGCATGGTCAAGAGCCGGCTGTTCCGATGTGAATTTGTGGTGACGCCTCAGCTGTTGTCGATGTTTGACAAGGCGATCAACGAACAGTTCGCCGGCGTCAAGCTCAGGGATATCACCAGAGGCTTTCTCCAGACGACGGCTTCCGCGATGGGCGAGCTGACACTGTTCGTACCGGATGTGTTGATCGCGATCT
>OMTA01000026.1:0-466 GCA_900313895.1 uncultured Eubacteriales bacterium
GCCGGACGCATCATGTCCAAGAGAAGAATGGGCAAGATCGGCTTCATGCACATCCAGGACAGAGACGGCTCCATCCAGGTCGTTGTCAAGAAACAGGTTGTCGGCGATGACGTCTATGAACTCTTCAAGGCAAGCGATCTCGGCGATATCATCGGCATTGAAGGCACTGTCATCAAGACACAGGCCGGCGAACTGTCCGTTGAGGCAAAGGAATACACACACCTCGTCAAGGCGCTGCGTCCCCTTCCCGAAAAGTTCCATGGCTTAACAGACAAGGAAGAGCGCTACAGAAGAAGATATGTCGATCTGATCATGAACGAGGATTCCAAGCGTGTCGCGTTCCTGCGTCCTGCCATCATCTCATGCATCAGAAACTATATGAGCACACAGGGCTTCACAGAGGTTGAAACACCGATCCTCTCCACCCTGCTGACCGGCGCAAGCGCACGTCCGTTCATCACCCATC
>OMTA01000026.1:522-16697 GCA_900313895.1 uncultured Eubacteriales bacterium
CAGAACCTCGACATGTATCTGCGCATCGCTCTTGAGCTGCCGCTGAAGAGACTGCTCGTCGGCGGCATGGAAGCTGTCTATGAAATCGGCAGAGTCTTCCGCAACGAAGGTATGGACACCAACCACAACCCGGAATTCACACTGATGGAAGCGTATCTTGCCTACAGCAACCTGGAAGGCATGATGAACCTGACGGAAGGCATGTACAAGACCATCGCGAAGGATGTCATCGGCAAGATGAACTATCACTACAACGGCTATGACATCAATCTTGACGGTGAATGGGCACGTGTTTCCATGACAGACGCGATCAAAGAAAAGACAGGCATCGACTTCAAGGCAATCCATGATCTCGATGAATGCCTGAAGCTCGCTGAAGAACACCAGATTGAACTGGAAGAACATGAGAAGCAGTACGGCCATATCATCAACAAGTTCTTCGAGAAGTATGTTGAAGAGACACTGATCCAGCCGACATTCCTCTACGGTCATCCGCTGGAGATCTCCCCTCTCACAAAAAAGAATCCCGAAGATCCGAGATTCGTTGATAGATTCGAACTGTTCATCGGCGGTACGGAATTCGCCAATGCCTACACTGAGCTGAACAACCCGATCGATCAGCTGGAACGCTTCGAGGAACAGCTGAAGGAAAGAGACCTCGGCAACGATGAAGCAAATGACATCGACATGGACTTCATCGAAGCTCTGCAGTACGGCATGCCTCCGGCAGGCGGTATCGGCTACGGCATCGACAGACTGTGCATGCTGTTCCTGGAACAGGAAAGCATCAGAGATGTCCTGCTGTTCCCGACCATGAAGCAGCGCGGTGAGTAAATCCCAGAAAAGATAACGAAAAACAGACAAAAAGCGGAGATAAGAGCAGATATAAAGGCTTATAACGGCCTTCAGGTGGGAAATTTTGTACATTTCATAAGGCAAAATTCCCCAATCTTCCCCAATTTCTCCCCAATTTGTCGGAAAGATATGAGGATTTATAAGCACTTATAAGCACTTCATAGACATTGAAAGCTCCTGTACAGGGAGCTTTTCTCTTGGCAAGTACATACCGCAGACGGATACCAATGATGATCGCCCGGCGGTATAATATTACAAAGGAGGTACCTCATGAACGGCAAATACCAGCCCGGACAGTTAGTTTTTCTGACTGGAGGAAATACGCATCTGATCAAGGAAGCAACCGTTCTGAAGTACTCTGGAGGATTCTATACAATCCGCTTTAGCGAAGGCGGTGGAATCAGAGTAAGAGAATCACGAATCTACCCTTCCAGGAAAGAAGCAGAGGATGCAATTCTTAACAAGAAGAGATAAGAAAAAGTGAAATATATTGAGGGTTCATAGATGATAGATACAACTAGGTCAAATTCGGAGGAACAGCGAAGCATAGAAAACTATGTCATACGTGAAATCGAAAGAATACTTGGCTTCCCACTAGAGCGGAATGTCTCAGTGCAACTTGCCGATAACATTTATATCAATCCGGATTTTTATTCAAATGATCAAACAATAGTAGGCGAAATATATGCCCACGTCGGTACATTGAAGGTAGGACAGCAACGTAAGATTTCACAGGATATATTAAAACTGCTGTTGCTTGATAAAAGTAAAGATATGTCATATCGCAAGATAATCACTATCGTCGATGATACGGTGGAAAAATATCTTAAAGGGAAATCTTTTATCGCTGAGAGTATTCGTCAATTTGGAATCGAAATAATAAGAATCAATCTGCCAGATGAACTGTACTGTAAGATTCAAAATGCTCAGTCAAGACAGAATCTGATTAACAACGGATAATACTGAGCATAACTTGGAATTTTGCAAAGGGTAATACGAAACGAAGGTGAGATTATGTTGATGGACAAGGTGAACGACATACTCAACAGCGGAAGTGCAGAATCCTCTCTGATTTCCCTGTGTACATTTGTTCGCGATCATATCGAAGAAATCCCGGACATGACAATCAGCGAGGTGGCTGCCGCAACCTATCTGTCCAAAGGTCAGGTCTCCAAATGCGTACGTGCTTTAAACTATCTTGATTTCAAGGACTTCAAAGACGAATGCATGGGATACCGCACGGTGATGGAACGCCGCAAGCAGTTCTTTGATCCCAACCGGAGTTTCGAGGCCAATGCACAGGCTTTTCTCGATCAAGTCCACAGCCAAACCTCCCGTGTTCTTCCTGCCGTAGAGTCCGAAATCAAAGAGCTGGAGAGCGATATAAAAAAAGCATCCTGCGTATATCTCTTTGCGAGAGGCGATGCCAGGGTGCAGTGTCACCGCATGCTCTGGGAGTTTTCTTCCCGTCGGATTGCCACAGTCCTTTGCGATGCGGAATTTAAAAAGGAATACACTTTTGACAAAAACGACCTTCTGATTCATATCAGCACGAACGGAGACTCCTTCTACTACGATCCGAGAATCGTGCATAAGGTAAAGACTGCACCTGTTTATAAATGGCTGATCACCTGCAACAAAACGCTGGACGGTTACGATAAAATTCTTTACATTCCGACTGACAATCCCAAATACAACGAGTTTGTCCTGCGTAACATTGTTGATTGTTTGTTGTTTGATCTGTTTCCGGTTTCCGAATAGGAAACTTTTTTCGTATCTCAGGAATCATTCTATACAATGGAATCAGATAAAGGAGATCGAATATATGGGATTCAGAAAAGACTTTTTATGGGGCGGCGCAGTCGCTGCCAATCAGTGTGAAGGCGGATACAGAGAAGGCGGACGCGGTCTCGCAAACGTAGACCTGGTGCCGCACGGACCGGATCGTTATCCAATCGCTACCGGAAACCTTCGAATCGATGCCGAGGATGGCCACTACTTCCCGAGCCACGAAGGAATCGACTTCTATCATCATTACAAAGAAGATATTGCCCTGTTTGGAGAAATGGGTTTTAAGACCTATCGCTTCTCAATTGCATGGACAAGAATCTTCCCGAACGGAGACGAAGAACAGCCGAACGAAGCCGGCCTCTCTTTCTATGAAGACGTTGTGAAAGAATGCCGCAAAAACGGAATTGAACCGCTGGTTACTTTAAATCATTTTGACTGTCCGATGCACCTGGTACTGGAATTCGGCGGATGGCGGGACCGCAGAATGATCGATTACTTCATGAGGATGACGGAGGTGGTCATCAAGCGCTTCAAGGGTCTGGTGAAATACTATCTGACCTTCAACGAAGTAAACATGATCCTGCACATGCCGTTTATCGCTGCCGGATTGTGTTTCGAAGAAGGGGAAAATCGTACGCAGGCCATGATCAACTGCGTACATCACGAACTGGTTGCCAGTGCCTTAACCACAAAGCTGGCTCATGAAGTAGACCCGGACATCATGGTAGGCTGCATGCTGGCAGCAGGAGCCTGCTATCCGGAAACCTGCAAGCCGGAAGATTATTTCAAAGCCCTCTGCGATGACCGTGAAGGATTTATGTTCATCGATGTGCAATCCCGCGGCTATTATCCGCCGTATGCCTTAAAATGGATTGAAAAGCGCGGTGCCGAAGTACCGTTTGCCGAAGACGACAAAGACGTATTAAAGAAATATACCGTGGACTTCATCAGCTTCTCCTACTACAACACCCGCGTATCCAGCGCCGAACCGTCAAAAGGACAGGCAAGCCAGGGCAACATCTTCGGATCCGTTGTAAATCCGTATCTGGAATCCTCCGAATGGGGCTGGCAGATTGACCCGCTGGGTCTGAGAAGCACGATGAATGTACTCTATGACCGCTATGAAAAACCTCTGTTTATTGTGGAGAACGGACTGGGTGCAAGAGATGTCATCGAAGAGGACGGAAGCATTCAGGATGACTACCGCATCAATTACCTCCGCTCTCATATTCAGGCCATGAAAGATGCCGTAGATGAGGACGGCGTGGATCTGCTCGGCTATACGACATGGGGATGCATCGACTGCATTTCCAACGGAACCGGCGAAATGGAAAAACGCTATGGATTCATCTATGTTGACAGGGACAACGAAGGTAAAGGCACCTTTAAGAGAATGAAGAAGAAATCCTTTGACTGGTATAAGAAGGTCATTGCCTCCAACGGCGAAGATCTCGCATAAGAAAAGATCCTTCCCAAACGGGAAGGCAATGGCGTCAACTTAAAATGGTTACGCTCTATGTTGAAGATGAGTACTATGATATTTACGATAAATTAAGCGGTGAGGAACTGGATTCATTTGATGATTGCGATGATTTAGCATGGCATATCGATTGGAAATGCAGTGGTGATTGGATCGTATGGGATACAGCAGATTTAGTTAAACGATACGAATCGGATTATCCCGCAAAAGATTTCTATCAGTGGAGGAAAGACTTAAAGGATCGGAACTAGAATCACTTGCAGTAAGCCGTTCCCCACGAAAACCGTTCTCCCCGAACTTCCCCAATTTCTCCCCAATTTGCCGGAAAGATATGAAGATTTATAAGCACTTATAAGCACTTCGTATACATGGAAGCTCCTGTAACAGGGAGCTTTTCTCTTACCCGATTACATACCGCAGGAGGATACCGGTGATACTATCCAATGCGGTATAATATTCATGTGGAGATGTACTATGAACGGCAACTATCAGCCGGGACAGAAAGTCTTTCTGACCGGAGGGAATAAAAACCTGATCAAGGAAGCGACCGTTCTGAGTATACCGGAGGTTTCTATACGATCCGCTTTGAAAACGGCGGTGGTGTCAAAGTAAGAGAGTCCAGGATCTGTCCTTCCAGAGAAGAAGCAGAGGCAGCGATCCTGAACAGAAAGAGATAAACAAATCGGGATTGTAGGAATATTCATTTCCCTTATAAACAGGCACCGAGGTGCGAGGAGGTAAATAACATGGATATGAAGCAGGCAATGAAAGAACGTCATATGGTTCGAAAGTACACTGATGAACCTACCGGAGGATATCGTAGAAAAGTTGAATCATCGGGTAAGAGAGAATAATGAGCAGTATGGACTATCTATCAAATTGATGACCAATGATGATAGTGCTGTTCCCGGTGTGATCAAACTGATCCTCGCTAAGGGGGTCAACAATTTCTTTATCATGGCCGGGCCTGATGGTGCAGATGAACTGTGTGGATACTGTGGAGCTGATCTGATGCTTTACGCACAGACGCTGGGACTGAATACATGGTGGGTCGGCGGTACCTATAACCGAAAAGGAGCACAGGAAAAAATCGAAGGTGCAAAGCCTGTAGGAATCATCGCTGTTGGTTATGGCCAGACACAAGGTGTTCCACATAAGACAAAGACAGCAGAACAGGTCAGTTCATACGACGGAGAAGCACCACAGTGGTTTAAGAACGGCATTGAAGCAGCACTCTTGGCACCTACCGCACTGGCAAAACAGGCATTCACCATCAAAGGTAAAGGAAATAAGGTATCTATCTCCTGCGATAACGGCATCTTTACCGGTGTGGATACAGGTCTTGTGAAATACCACTTTGAACTTGGAGCGGGTAAGGATTGTTTTGAATGGGTGTGATCCCTATGGGTGAGCATTACAAAAGCATTTTTCTGTCTGTAATAACGAGGTTGCCTGCTTTTTTATGCCGCAAAACAATTGCAATCCCGCTTGACTTGTGCTAGTATGATATCGTCAAAAAGGAGGAATTGAAATGAAAATCACCAAAAGGATCATTGCATTATTATTAACCGTCATCCTCGCGGCGTCGGTCATCTCCGGCTGTTCCGCAAATCGCGAGAAGACGGAAGAAGCAGACCAAAAGACAGAAACCGCCGATCTCTATTTCACGACCCAGGAGGTGCGCGAATCCCCGAAGTGGGTCACCGACCTCGAGGCGACAAAGGACGCCGACCAGCTGATCGTCGTCGCGGGCGTAGACAAAACGACCGCCTATGTCACGATGCACGAAAAGGACAAGGACGGCAAGTGGCAGCAGATCATCGCTACCCCGGGCTTTATTGGACTTGACGGCTTAGGCAACGCCAACATCAACGATTGCTATACCCCTGTCGGAACCTTCACGATCGACAAGGCGTTCGGTCTTGCCGACGATCCCGGCTGTCAGATGGAGTATACTAAGGTCGATGAAAACTACTATTGGTCGGGTGATGACAAGCACAATTTCAATCAGCTTGTCAACATCAAGGACGTCCCCGATCTCGATACCGAGAACAGCGAGCATATCGCCGATTACGATTACGCGTATCAGTATGTCCTGAACATGGGCTACAATTCCGAGTGCAAAAAGGAAAAAGGCTTCGCGTTCTTCTTCCATTGTTTCAGAGTCAACCGCACCTATACCGGCGGCTGCGTCGGCGTACCCGAGAACATCATGAAGTTCATCATGCAGCACATCAAGCCCGGCTGCAAGATCACCATCGATTCCCTCAAGAACATGAAGGGCGACCTCGACGCCTGATTCGAAAAGACAGATATGACCTGACCCCGAAGGCTCCGCGCTTTCGGGGCATTCTTTTCTTTGACATTTCCCCCGCTATCCGCTATAATAAAATTCGAATCGACTTTGGAAGGTGAACCCTATGATTTTTAACAATGTACTCGAGGCGGTCGGCCAGACCCCTCTTATCCGACTCAATCGCATGGTAGACGAGGACAGCGCCGAGGTGTTGGTCAAGTTCGAGGCGCTCAATGTCGGCGGCTCGATCAAGACCCGCACCGCCCTGAATATGATCAACCACGCCGAGAAAAAAGGACAGCTTCATCCTGACAGTATCATCGTCGAGCCGACCTCCGGCAATCAGGGCATCGGACTTGCCTTGGTCGGCGCGGTCAAAGGCTACAAGACGATCATCATCATGCCCGATTCCGTCAGCGAAGAACGCCGCAAGCTGATCAAGCACTACGGCGCGAAGGTCAAGCTGATCCACGATGCGGGCGATATCGGAGCCTGCATCGACGAGTGTCTGCGCACCGCCCTCAAAATGGCGGAAAAAGATCCCCGCGTGTTCGTACCCCAGCAGTTCGAGAACATCAACAACGTCCGCGCGCATAAAAAGTATACCGCGCTCGAGATCATGCAGCAGTGCGCCGATCATATCGACGGCTTCTGCTCCGGCATCGGTACCGGCGGCACCCTGACCGGTATCGGCGAGGTGCTGAAAGCCCAGTACCCCGATATCGAGATCTGGGCGGTCGAGCCGGAAAACGCCGCGATCCTGGCGGGCGGCACGATCGGCACCCATCTCCAGATGGGCATCGGCGACGGCTTGATCCCCGGCATCCTCAATCAGGAGATCTACGATCATATCTATGTCGTCACCGACGAGGAAGCGATCGAGACCTCCAAACGCCTCGCGCGTGAGGAAGGACTCATGTGCGGCATCTCCAGCGGCACCAACGTCGCCGCGGCGTTGAAGCTCGCCAAAAAGCTCGGCAAAGGCAAGACCGTCGTCACCGTCCTGCCCGATACCGCCGAACGCTATTTCTCCACCCCGCTGTTTGAGGAATGATATGAACGATAACGATCTGAAATGGAAAATCACCGCCAGAAAACACCTGCTCCATACGCCCGTCTATGATGTCGTCAACCAGCACGAGATCTCCGCGACCGGGATCGAGGGCGACTATGTCGCGATCGACGCGCCCGACTGGGTGATGGTCATTCCCGTGTATCGGGACAGCTTTGTGATGGTGCGCCAGTGGCGCCATTCCTCCGAGGAGCTGACCACCGAGTTCCCCGGCGGCGTAGTCGATAGGGGAGAAGACCCCGCCGCTTCCGCCGCGCGTGAGCTGTATGAAGAGACCGGCTTCAAGGTCGGTCGCCTGACCAAGCTCGGCGATTGCAGCCCCAACCCCGCGCTCTTCAAAAACCGCTTCCATGTCTATCTTGCCGAGGAGCTGATCCCGACCGGCGAGCAGGCTCTCGACGATGACGAGCTGCTCTCCTATCAGCTTATCCCGACCGAAGAGGTGATCGCCTCATTCGGCAAGGGCGAATTCAGCCATGCCCTGACCGGCACCGCGATCGCCTACTATCTCGGACACACGCATTCGGATCACAACAAATAGATTCTCAGACCGAAACGCCGACAGACCGTCGGCGTTTTTCTGCGTTTCACGATATATTCCGCTTTTATTCCGCCCATATCCCCGCCATACCATATATATAGTGGGTTGAAGAAAAGGGCGAAATGGTGTATAATTATTACAGAAATGTAATTATTTGGAGCGTATATGTTCAAAAAATACTATCCATCCGCCTATGTTCCCGACGTATTCAATATCGACTATAAGCGATTGTACGTAAAGGGCTACCGCGGCATCATCTTTGATATCGACGGCACCCTCGTGCCCCACGGCGGCGATTCCACCCCCGAGGTAGACGCCCTTTTCCGAAGGATCCACGAGGCGGGTCTGAAAACGATCCTGCTGACCAATAACGACGAAGCGCGCGTCCTGCGCTTTATCCGCAATATCGACACCCTGTATCTCTGCGACGCCGATAAACCCGACGTCGAGGGCTACCTCAAGGCGGTCGAGATGCTCGGGATCCCCAAAGAGCAGGCGATCTATATCGGCGACCAGATGTTCATCGATATCGTCGGCGCGAACCACGCCGGCATCGACAGCATTCTGGTACATTATAAGCTGCACGAGGGCGAGACCAAGCTCGGGATCAAGCGCACCCTGGAAAAGCCCCTGATGCTGCTCTATCGCGGCAACCGCCGCTGCTATAATCGGATCGGCGATCTGTCCAAGGAGGACTGAACCATGTTCAACGGAAAACTGTTTTGCGAGATGAACCCCCTGTTCTACACCATCTCCGAACAGAAAGAGATCTGCAAACGCCATATCAAAAACTTAACGGGAAAAGAAAAGTTCGCGAAGGATAAGCAAGAGGAAAAGCTCCCCAACGTGGTGTATTCGATCACCTCGGGACTCATCAAGCGCGGCCCCGGGATCGATCCCGTCCTGCAGGAGAACAAGGCGATCAATATCGACCTTGCCTCCAAAGAGATCGATCATCTGGTCGTCCATCCCGGCGAGACCTTTTCTTTCTGGAAAACGGTCGGAAAGACCTCAAAGAGCAAGGGCTACAAAGACGGCCGCGTGATCGTCGGCAACCGCCTCCAACCCGGTACAGGCGGCGGACTGTGCAACCTCAGCAACACCCTGCACCGTCTTGTCCTCCACAGCCCCCTGACCGTCACCGAGCTGTGGAAGCACTCCGACGCCTTAGCTCCCGACGAGGGCGAGCGTCATCCCTTCTCCACAGGCACCTCGGTCAGCTATAACAATATCGACTACCGTTTCCGCAACGATTTCCACCAGGACGTCCAGCTCTGTGTGTGGGTCGAGGGCGAAACGCTCAACGCCGAGCTGCGGAGTGAGCGCGCGTTCCCGCGATACTACAAGATCACCGAGGAAGACCACCATTTCACCAAAGAGGACGACGGCAACTACTACCGCGTCTCCAAGATCTACCGCGAGACCTACGACAGAAAAACCGACGAGCTGCTCAAAAAAGAGCTGATCTGGGACAACCATTCTATGGTCATGTTCGATCCCGCCCTGATCCCCGCCGATCAGATAAGATAGTTCTTTCACTGAGGAATTAGGAATGTGGAATTATGAATTGCTGTAGGGACGTTTGATGCCATCCGTAGGGGACGGCGCCGACACGCGTGTCCGACGTACCGTGAGCGCTATACGCTCCCTATTGCGCCGCAGGCATTATACTTGTAGGGGAGGGGCTTGCTCCTCCCGAAATCCTTCTGTTAAATCCCGTCCGCAAGCGAAGCATATCTATCCTCACCGTAGGGGACGTTCCTCGCCGGAGACGGCCCACCCCTCTGGGCTTCGCCCATCTCCCCTAGCAGGGGAGTCTCATCGGTCGTCCGTCACCAACCATAAAAACAAATGCACGAAGCCTCCGCTTCGTGCATTTTTGCTGTTACGTTATTCTGCTACACAATCACAGACCTTATCGATCTGCTCCGCAAAACTGCCGTCAAAGCAGTTGTTAAAGAATGCGCTGCCGATGGTAAAGCTCCACGGCGCGATATCCTTCAGCTCATCCAGCCGCTCATAGCTATCAACGCTGCCCGCGATACAAACCGGCGCGTCGACCTCCTCGACAAAGCGGCGGATCAGCTCATGCGCGTCCTCGGTATAGCGATAGCCGAGAAGATCAAAGCCGTCAACGCCTTTTTCGACACATTCCTTTGCCTCGGCGATCATGCCCTCGATCGAGCCCTCCAATACCGACGGACGATCCGTCACATTTCCGACAAAGGGCATATATTTGATCCCTTTTTCCTTACAGAAATCGCGGATCGAATCATGGTACATCGTACCCATCACGATATCGCATCCGCATTCCGCGGCGATCTTCGCACCCGCAAGCCCCTCATATTCCGAGTAGGCGACGACCTCAAGCACGGTGGATTTACCGCACGCCTTGATCGAGTTATACAGGCGGATCATCTGGCTCAGGGGAAGCCCTTCCTCCTTAAAGCCAAAGTATTTTGCTTTGGAATTCTTACATTGTTCGAAAACCGCAGGTGCGTTTTTTACCGTACGATCATCAAATGTCAGCATGACAATCAATTCAGGCGCGGCCATTTTTACCCTCCATGCAACAAGAATCATTGGGTATTTGCATAGTTCACTCATCTATTATAGCATAAAAAGACACATTTGTATAGAGCTTTTTACGATATCATCCTCGCTGCGCCAAAACACGGGCAGATGAAAAGCGGACGTACCATGTACGCCCGCTTTCATATATGTATTAGGGGAAAAGTAGAATGCTTATTTGTTGTGGCAACTCCCGCCCATCGGACAGGTCTTACAGTTGCCGCAGCTGCAAACCATCGATTTGCCTGCCTTTTTCTTTTTGACCATGCTGATGATGATCGCTGTGACGATCGCGATCAGCACGAGGCAAATCAAGATGGTGCCGATATTATCGGTGATCCAATTCCACATATGATCATCTCCTGTCAAAATTGATAAATGTCATCGCGAGGGTTTCATCCCCCGGCGATCTCAACCAAGCCAAAGCCCGGTTATTTTCTGATCCTGACCTTTTTGGTCAGCTTGTTGGATTCCTTATAGGGCTTGAAGAGCATGAACAGCATACCCGCCAGCAGCAGGATCGAAGCGATCAGTCCGATGATGTTGATGTTGCCGGTGAAAGCCGAGCCGATCTGATAGATCATCAGAGAGATGATGTACGCGAAGCCGCACTGGTACGCGATCGCGAAGGCGGTCCATTTGCCGGAGTTCATCTCGCGCTTGATCGCGCCCATCGCCGCAAAGCACGGCGCGCACAGCAGGTTGAAGGTCAGGAACGAGAAGCCCGCGATCGCGGGGAACGCTGCTCTCAGCGCCTCGTAGGTGTTGCCCTCGCCGCCGTACAGCACGCCCATCGTGCCGACGATGTTTTCCTTTGCGATCAGACCGGTGATAGAAGCGACCGCCGCTTCCCAGTTGCCCCATCCAAGCGGAGCGAACAGCCATGCAATACCGTTGCCGATGACCGCGAGGATGCTGTTGCCGATCTCGTCCTCACCCAGCATCGTAAAGCTGCCGTCAACAAAGCCAAAGCGGCTGAGGAACCACAGAACGATGGTGGACAAAAGGATGATGGTGCCTGCCTTCTTGATGAAGGACCATCCGCGCTCCCACATCGAGCGCAGGACGTTGCCGAGTGTCGGCCAGTGATACGCGGGCAGCTCCATAACGAACGGAGCAGGCTCTCCCGCAAAGGGTTTCGTTTTCTTGAGGATGATACCGGAGACGATGATCGCCGCCATACCGATGAAGTAAGCGCCGGTCGAGACCCACGGCGAGTTGTTGAACAGCGCGCCCGCAATCATGGAGATGAAGGGGATCTTCGCGCCGCAGGGGATAAAGGTGGTCGTCATAACGGTCATCCTGCGATCGCGCTCATTCTCGATGGTACGCGACGCCATAATGCCGGGGATACCGCAGCCCGTACCGATCAGGATCGGGATGAAGGACTTGCCGGAAAGACCGAAGCGTCTGAACACTCTGTCCAGTACAAACGCGATACGCGCCATGTAGCCGCAGCTCTCGAGGAACGCGAGCAAGAGGAAGAGCACCAGCATCTGAGGAACAAAGCCCAGAACCGCGCCGACGCCCGCGATGATACCGTCAAGGATCAGACCGGAGAGCCATTCGGGCGCTTTCGCCGCGTCAAGCCATCCGCCGACGATCACGGGGATACCGGGTACCCATACGCCGAACTCAGCGGGATCATCCGCCTTGCCCTCGTTTTTGATGAAGGTATCCGCGGCGTCCTTGACCTCTTTGCCGGTGACGGTGACATTCTCGACCGCCAGCGTCTCTTCGTCCTCGACCTCATAGGTGAATTCGTCGTTGTCCTTGACGCCCGCCGCAAATTCCTTGACGGAAGCGACAGCGGCGTCCGGTTTGTATTCAAAGTTTTCGTCTTCCTCGTCCTCAAAGACCAGAAGCTCTTCGCCTAGCTTATCGCTCGCTGCGCCGTTGATAACGCCGATCGCCTCGGCGTGTTCTTCATATTGAGCGGTACCGATACCGAAAAGGTGGAAGCCGTCGCCGAACAATCCGTCGTTAGCCCAGTCCGTCGCGGCGGTACCGACCGTTACCATCGATATGTAGTAGACCAGGAACATGATCACCGCGAAGATCGGCAGACCCAGCCAGCGGTTGGTGACGACCTTGTCGATCTTGTCGGAGGTCGAAAGCTGTCCCTTGTGCTTGTTTTTATAGACGCGGTTTACGATCTTGCCGATATAGACATAACGCTCGTTGGTGATGATGGATTCCGCGTCGTCGTCATATTCTTTCTCGACCGCCTTGATGTCGTTCTCGATATGCGAGACGGTGCTGTCGCTGAGATTCAGCTTTTCCATCACCTTATCGTCGCGCTCAAAGATCTTGATCGCGTACCATCTCTGCTGTTCCTCGGGCATATCGTGAACGCACGCTTCCTCGATGTGAGCGATCGCGTGCTCCACCGTGCCGTCAAAGGTGTGCTTGGGTACGGGATTTTTCGCCTCAGCCGCCTTGATCGCCGTTTCGGCAGCCTCTTTGATACCGCTGCCCTTCAAAGCGGAGATCTCCACGATCTCACATCCCAGGCTGCGGCTCAGCTCCGCGGTATTGATCTTCGTGCCGGTCTTTTCGACGACGTCCATCATGTTGATGGCGACGACGACCGGGATACCCAGCTCACAGAGCTGTGTCGTCAGATACAGGTTACGTTCAAGGTTGGTACCGTCAACGATGTTCAAAATCGCGTCCGGACGTTCCTCGATCAGATAGTTTCTCGCGACGACCTCCTCCAGCGTATAGGGGGAGAGAGAGTAGATACCGGGCAGGTCGGTGATGGTAACGTCGCTGTGCTTTTTCAGCTTACCCTCTTTCTTTTCGACCGTAACGCCCGGCCAGTTACCGACGAACTGGTTCGAGCCGGTCAGCGCGTTGAACAGGGTGGTTTTACCGCTGTTCGGGTTACCCGCAAGGGCAATTTTAATGCTCATAATTACCTCATTTCTTGGTTAGTTTTCGCTAACTATTGGTTAAAAAATTAGAAAATCATTCCACTTCGATCATATCGGCGTCCGCCTTACGGATAGACAGCTCATATCCGCGGACCGTGACCTCGATCGGATCGCCCAGGGGCGCGACCTTACGCACGTGTACCTCGATCCCCTTGGTGATGCCCATATCCATGATGCGGCGCTTGATCGCGCCCTCACCGTGCAGCTTCTTGACCTTCGCCGTTGAGCCGATAGGGATTTCCTTCAGTGTTTTCATATTCTACCTCCTTCTATCATTGTAGGGGAGGGGCTTAGCGCTTCTGCTGCTCCTCCCGCAGCTTTTATGTTTTATGATGTTTGCAAGCGAAGCATATCTCTCTACCGTAGGGACGTTCCTCGCCGGAGACGGCCCACCCCTCTGGGCTTCGCCCATCTCCCCTAGCAGGGGAGTCTCATCGGTCGTCCGAAAACCTTGATGTATCATCCACCTCAACGGACGGTCAATGACCGTCCCTACGATAAACGTCGGATATAATCCGTAGGGGAGGGGGGATCTCTCCTCAGGAGAGGTGTCACCGAAGGTGACAGAGAGGAGCCGTCTCCGGCTGAGAAATGCTCCTCCCGCGACATTTCTGTCCTATGTCGCCCGCAAGCGAAGCATATCTCTCTACCGTAGGGTCGACCACATCGGTGGCCCGAAAACCTTGTTGATATATCCCGTCCGCAAGCGAAGCATAATTCACTTTACCAATAAAATTCAAATACGGCGCCTTATACCATGATCTTCTGTGCCATCTCTTTGCTGATCGCGACCCGCGCGCCCTTGACATTGACGATCAGGTTGCCGCCGATGCTGTTGACGACCATGACCGTGCCGCCGGGAACAAAGCCCAGATTCTGAAGATGAGCGCGAACCTCCTCATTACCGCCGATGCGACGTATGATGATCTCTTCGCCGGGAACGGCAAGTGTCAGCGGCATCCTCGCACTTCCTTTCTATGCCTTTATCCGTTGCAATTGACGTTAGCTTTTGCTAACCCAACCGCAAAAATGATGGTTAGCTCAAGCTAACCTTATTCATATTATAGCAAGCGCAACAGAAAATGTCAATATCCATTTTCAAATAATCACAAAATCGCCGTTATCCTGATCCATAATGAAAGAATGCAAAAATCTGTTTGTGCAATATTCCCAAAAGAACAGAACGCTTTTTATTAATTTAGTGGATTTTTTCGTTTCAAGCACGTTTTTTATTGTACCGTGTCCCGATTTGTACTATAATGATATGGTAGTTCGGGCTATCGGAACCCCGAACAATCCGACAAAATCGTGAGTATACTCTTGAAAGGAGTTTTTTAGTTGAAACAGTACGACGCAAAACACATCATCAATATCGCTATGGCAGGTCATTCCGGCGCGGGCAAGACCTCTGTCGCCGAGGCGATGCTCTACCTCTCCAAGGCGTCCGATCGTCTGGGCAAGATCGCCGACGGCAATACCCAGCTCGACTTTGACCCCGAGGAGATCCGCAGACAGGTATCTATCGTAACCGCTGTCGCTCCCGTAGAGTGGAAGAATACCAAGATCAATATCATCGACACCCCCGGTCTTTTCGACTTCGAGGGCGGCGTATATGAAGGTTTTCGCGCGGCTGAAAGCGCAGTTATCGTTGTTTCCGCGAAGGACGGCATCAACGTCGGTACCGAAAAGGCTGTCAAGGCTGCCGATAAGGAAGGTCTGACCAAGATCTTCTTCGTCAACGGCGTATGTGACGAGGACGCGCGTTTCTATCGTGTTCTCGAGGATCTGAAGGCTACCTTCGGACCCTCCGTATGCCCGATTGTCGTTCCCCATATCGAGAACGGCCAGGCGAATACATACATCAACCTGCTCGAGTACAAGGCATATACCTATGATAAGAAGGGCAACGCTACCCCCACCGCCATCATCCCCGAGATGGGCGATCGCTTTGAGGGCCTGAGAGAAGCCATCAAAGAGGCTGTTGCCGAAACCTCCGAAGAGCTGATGGATAAGTTCTTCATGGAAGAGGAGTTCACTCCCGAGGAGATCATCACCGGCGTATCCCAGGGCGTCAAGGATGGCTCTATCTGCCCCGTATTCTGCGGCGACGCATCGACCACCTACGGTATCGAGCAGTTCCTCTCCACCATCACATGGCTTGCTCCCTCGGCAGAGGCAAAGGGCGGCGAGACCGGCGTCGATGTCAACGGCGATCCCGTCGAGATCGAGGTCAACGACAAGGCGGCTTCCGCGGCGATCATCTTCAAGACCGTTGCCGACCCCTTCGTCGGAAAGCTCAGCTATTTCAAGGTCGTATCCGGTAAGGTTTCCACCGATACGCCTCTCGTCAATATGCGCACCGGCAACCAGGAGCGTATCTCCAAGGTTCTGACCGTACGCGGCAAAAAGCAGGAAGACGCTTCCGCTGTCACCGCCGGTGATATCGGCGCGATCCCGAAGCTGACCTCCGCCAATACCGGCGATACCCTCTGCTCCCCGACCCGCAAGGTCGTCCTCGACGGCATCGATTATCCCGCTCCTTCCTTCTCCATGGCGATCTATCCCAAGAAGAAGGGCGAGGAGGACAAGGTCGCTCAGGGACTTGCGCGTCTTGTAGAAGAAGATCCCACCAT
>OMTA01000031.1 GCA_900313895.1 uncultured Eubacteriales bacterium
ACCCCAAATACCGATTTCAACCTTTGGCTGTTCGGGTAACTTCAAAACCGGCAGAAGATAATCTCCCTGTTGTGTGTATGTAATCTTTGTCGCCATAATTCAGACATCCTTAATCTTGATTTGTTTGACATTGGCTTTCGTGAGCTTGATTAACAGCTCGTCAACGAGATCGGTGTACTTGCCCTGTATTTTTAGGTTGTTTCTCAAATCAATCAAGCTGTTGATGACGGTACACCGCTCATCAGGTGTTAGATAAATGTGATACTTTGGATTTCTCATTGTCATTTCCTCCTTGACTTGAATTTTACATCCATATTATAGGAAGAAATTGAATAAATCATAAATGTGCGAGCGAGAAATGTGTGTAACTGCCGATAAAACCAGAATTTTTCATAAATCCGTTATGAACACTCGTACCAGCGGTCACTTTCAAGTGGCCGCTTTTTGCTACTATATTTATACTTGCAAAATAACGGGGGATAGGCTATAATTTGATCGGTGATAGTATGAAAACCAAAAATGATTTTATTCTGAAAAAAATAGCCGGCAGTTATATCGTTGTTCCCGTCAGACAGGAAGCGGTTGATTTTTCCGGTATCATCAAGCTCTCCGAGAGCGGTGCTTTTCTATGGAAAAGCCTTGAAAACGGTGCGGAAAAAGAGGAACTGGTCGCAAAGCTGCTGAATGAATATCTTGTTGATGAAGCGACCGCCCGGGCGGATGTTGATCGCTTTATCGATCGGTTGAATGAGGCTGGTCTCCTTGAGTGATCGCATATCGAATCAGGAATTCCTCGCGGTTATGGAGGAAGCCTTCAAGCGCGGGCAAAAAATCAAATTCACCCCGTCCGGAACCAGTATGCTTCCGATGCTGGACGGCAAGAATGATACCGTTACTTTTGCGCCTAAGCCCGATAAACTCAAAAAGTATGACGTTGCGTTTTATCGTAGAAAAAAAAACGGACAGCTTGTGCTGCATAGAGTCGTTCGTGTATGCAAGGACGGGTCCTATGTCTTTTCCGGTGACGGACAGTTTTACTATGAACCGTCTATCAAAGACGAGGATATCCTGGCGGTCATGGTCGCTTTTACGCATAAAGGGAAGGCTTGTAATGTATCAGATTTAGGCTATCGGCTCTATATTCACAGAATGATGCTGAAAAAGCGTGCAAGAATCTTTGCTTTGAAAGTGTATCATCGAGTTTTTAAACATAAAGGATAACAGATTATGGGTATTTACAGAATTTCAGATCTGAATATTGAGATCAACACCAATTCGGCGACCGTTGCCGAGGCAATCAAGCCCTATGAAGTCCATTATCAGGAAACGCCCAATTTGACATTGGCGCTGAATGATGATCGCATGATCGAGCTGATGGAAGAAAACGAAGGCTTGACGGCGGACGTTATTGAAACCGGATATATGGCGACACAGTATAGCTGGGCGCTGTTTGATTTCAACGGATTTCCGATCCGTGCGACCGCTGTCGAGCAGGACGGTAAAGCGGTTCTGTTCGCTGCTCCGTTTGATAACGCGATCGATTTTATGTCTATGCTTCCCGAGAAAAAGGTTTTTACTTATAATTATCCCGGGATCAGAATGCAGGATGATCTGTATTATTGCTTCGATACGCCCTTTGGGCTCAAGGGTAACCTTTCAAAGACAGGCCATAAGCTGCCGTTGACATCGATCGTTTTTGTCGATTCGGGGCGCTTTGATTCTTTGCGCCTGTTGGAAGCGAAGGATTATGTGCCGATGTTCATGCGCGCGGTCGCGCTCAATGTCCGGCATGAGCGTACCAAGCACACGCTGTTCGTTTTGGAGAGGGTTATGCACCGCGTTAAGTTTTTCGGTGTGCGAGATCTGGGCGATATCGACTTTATTCTGGAGAGAGTTGCTGAATGAAGAAGAGTAAAAAAGGTGCTTTGCGCTGGATCATACGCAGCTCAAAGTCACAGCTTTTCAATATTATATTCTTAGCCGTTGTCTATGGACTGAACGCCTTTGTCGGCGTTTACAATACTGTTTTTGCAAAGGATCTGATTGATGCCGCAACCAAATCCCATGACATGAACGCTATGATCTATAACGGCTTGATGTATCTCGGTGTTACGGTCTTCCAGATCATAACGCTGATATTGGCGCGCAATTTTTTGTTTAAAATATCCGCAAAAACGGAGCTTACGATGAAAAGTAAGCTCTTTAATGATATGATGCAGAAGGATTATGCACATATTACTGCGTACCATTCCGGCGAGCTGATGAATCTCCTTACCAGCGATATCGCCGTAGTATCCTCGGCGATCACTACCATTATACCGAACGTCGTGTTCTTTATCATTAAGCTCATCGGCGTCATCTATATATTACTCAGTATAGATGTGATGTTTTCTCTGGTGTTTATTTTCGGCGGATTGCTTGTTTTCCTTGCCTCATCATTGTTCAAGCCTGTGACAAAGCGAATGCACAAGAGAGTTCAGGAGACCGACGGAAAGGTGCGCTCTTTTATGCAGGAGGGCCTGTCATCCCTTTTGATGATCAAAACCTTTGACGCGCAGGATAAAATGTCAGATTCGGCAGATAAGCTGCAACAGGAAAACTATGAAGCGAAGCGCAAGCGCAATATCTTTTCTATCGCAACCGGAACAGCAGTTTCGGCGGTGTTTGCATTTGCTTTCGTGTGGGGACTCGGTTGGGGCTCTTATATGCTGTATTACGGATTGATTTCTTATGGTGTGCTGACACAGATCATTACGCTGATCGGTCAGATTCGAACACCCATCCAGGGAATCTCCAATATCTTTCCGACCTATTTCAACGCGCTTGCGTCCGCTGAACGCATTATGGAGATCGAAGAGCTTCCTGACGAGGAGGTCATCAATCATCAGATCGATGTCTCGAAAATGTATTCTGAAATGCGGGAGATCCGCTTTGATGATATTACCTTCTCCTTTGATCGCGATAAGGTGCTGGAAACCACTTCTCTGACCGTGAAGAAAGGGGCTTTCGTTGCGATCGAGGGTATCTCCGGTATCGGAAAAAGCACGCTGCTCAAGCTGCTTTTAAGCGTTTATCAGCCGCAGAACGGTGAGATCGTGATCCGTACCGACAGCAAAGATTATCCTGTTGACCGCAGTACCAGAAAGCTGTTCTCCTATGTGCCGCAGGGAAATTTCCTGTTGTCCGGTACATTGAGGGAGAACGTGGCTTTTGTCGCGCCGAATGCGACAGATGAAGAGATCCTCGAAGCAGCACGGATCGCTTGTGCCGATGAATTCATCTCGGAATTGCCCGAGGGGCTGGACACCGTGATTGCGGAGCGCGGCGGGGGACTCAGCGAGGGACAGGTACAGCGTATCGCGATCGCAAGGGCGATCCTCTCCGGCGCGCCGATACTTCTGCTCGATGAAGCGACCTCCGCGTTGGATGAAGCGACCGAGGAAAGGCTTTTGAAGAACCTACGGGAGCTTGAGAATATTACGTGCATCATCATTTCTCACAAAAAAGCCGCCGAACAGATCTGCGATAAGATCGTGACGATCAGCGATAAAAAGATCAAGGAGAAATAATGAGAACCCGAAATGAACTGGAGACTATCTATCTTACAGATCATCAACAACATATAGAAATGCTATCAAGGCTGCGAAAACTGACACGCAGGATCGTGATTGTGCAAATCGACGGTGAGGTTAAGGATGACCCGTTGATCGTGAACGCGCTGTCGATGATGGAGTTGATTACAAAACGACAGACGAGGAAATGATTTTCGACAAAAACGTTTGGAACGCCCGGCGTAGAATATGTATTTCAAAAGAAGAGAAAATTTTTTGATTTCCTCACTGGTTATGATGCTTTTTTTGTTTCCTTGCCTCCGTCTGAATATGACCGTAAAGGGTATCGTGTTGAGTATACGGATTTCGATCCGTCAAATGATATTGCTTTTCTCGACGAGAATGGTCAGCTATTGTTCTATACCTGTACCCACGAGGGGATCGCGATGATCCATCCGGATGTAATGAAGGCGGATATTTCTTACTTATACTGATCTTATCAATTCATAATAAGATAATGTTTCCGCTTTTCCGTTTTGATCAAAAGACGATAAAATATTGTTCGATATTTGGCATATTTTTACTTGACTTTTATTTCGGTTTTATATATAATACAAATTAGCGTTTAATATGGTTTAGTCTGCGGAGGTTTCTGTATGCTGTTAGATCTGAAAGAACTTTTTGTTTCCGACGGCGCGCAGAAGGACGCGGATTATCCGCTCGATCTGTCTGAGATCGACGTGATGGGGGAGCATCCATTCGCTTCACCTGTCAACGTCAAGGCTCATGTCGAGAACAAGGCGGGGATCGTCACCGCGACGATCAAGGCTGATTTTACTTATAAAACAGCTTGCGACCGCTGCATGATCCCGATCGAGCGGGAGTTTGATTATACCTTTTCTCATAAGCTGATCGAAAGCCTTGAGGAAGAATATAACGACGACTATATTGAAACACCGGATCTGACTTTGGATCTGGACGAGTTGACAACGACAGATATTTTGCTTGAGTTACCGTCCAAGTTTCTTTGCAAGGGAGACTGTCAAGGTCTCTGTCAAAAATGTGGACATAATCTGAACTTAGGTGACTGTGACTGTGCAAAATCCGAGGTCGATCCGCGGCTCGAAATTTTAAAAGACTTATTAAAATGATGATATTACTCATGATGGGAGGGTATTTGCATGGCTGTACCGGCTAGAAAGCACTCGCACGCCAGAAAGATGAAGAGAAGATCCAACGTTTGGAAGCTCCAGACACCGGCGCTTTCGATCTGCCCCGAATGTGGCGAGTACAAAGCTCCTCACAAGGTGTGCCTCAACTGCGGTAAGTATAACGGCAGACAGGTTATCGCCAAGGATGCGGAATAATCACATACCTGTGATTTCATAACAAAAGTATTCAGGCGGGCAGGAGACTGACCGCCCTTTTGTTTTACAAGAGGCTCCCTTTGGTAAAGGTGAGATGCTGTCCAAATCTTGATTTGGGACACAGCACCTATACAGAGGAGAGCTGTCACCGAACGGTGACGGAAGAATTGTGTAATTGTTCGAGCGCAGTGAGTTACATTATTCGGTGGTTTCGGGAGGAGGTATTCTGTGTCCGTTCTCATCAAATCAGTTTTACGGCACAGTTATGCCGATCGTGCCGGAATCAAAGACGGCGAGACGCTGATCGCTATCAACGGCAACGATATCGTCGATGTGCTCGATTATCGCTTTTATCAGCTTAATTCTTCTCTAGAATTAAAATTGCGCGATCAAAAGGGCATAGTCCGCACCGTTCATTTACATAAGCCCGAGTATGAGGAACTGGGGCTGGATTTCGATACCTATTTGATGGATAAAGAGAAATCCTGCCGCAATAAATGCGTCTTTTGTTTTATCGATCAGCTACCTAAGGGCTTGCGCGAGACCTTGTATTTCAAGGATGACGACAGCCGATTGTCGTTTTTATTCGGCAACTATGTTACCCTGACCAATCTCAGCGAGCATGAGATCAGCCGTATCATCAAGATGCATATCAGCCCGATCAACGTCAGTGTGCATACGACAAATCCCGAGCTGCGCGTCAAGATGATGGGCAATCGCTTTGCGGGAGATTCTTTGAAAATACTCAAGCGATTTGCCGACAGCTCTATTGTGATCAATACACAGATCGTCTGCTGTCCGGGACTCAATGACGGGGAAGAGCTGAAGCGGACTTTGCGCGATCTGTATGACTATAATGTCAACCTGATCGCTGTCGTACCCGTCGGATTGACAAAATTCCGCGAAGGGTTGTATCCTCTGACGCCTTTTACCAAGGAAAAAGCCGCCGAGACGGTCGATATTCTGGAAGAATTCGGCGAGATGTGCCTGAAAACACGCGGTAAGCGGATCGCGTATGCTGCGGACGAGCTGTATATCAAAGCGGACAGAGAGATCCCCGACGCATCCTTTTACGGCGACTTTGAGGCGCTGGAGAACGGCATCGGTCTGATTGCGATGCTCAAAGAGGATGTGCTGGCGGAGCTTGATTTCCGTGATGCGGATCCTTCGATCCTGCGCACCGTCAGCATCGCCTGCGGTACTTCCGCAGCGCCGTATCTCAGAGAGCTGATGGATCGGGTGGAAGAGAAGTTCACCGGCGTGAGGATCAATGTTTACCCGATCGTCAACGACTTTTTCGGCGAGATGATCAACGTCAGCGGGCTGATCGTCGGATCGGATCTGATCCGACAGCTGAAGAAGCGACCGCTGGGGGATGAGCTGCTCATTTCCTCGGCAATGCTCAGATTTGAAAACGATCTCTTTCTGGATGACATTTCGATCGATGATGTCGAAAGAGAATTACATATTAAAGTGACCCCCATCAATAACGACGGCACGATGCTCGTCAATGCGATTTTAGGAGAGGAGGGGGAATAATGGCGAAACCTGTTATCGCGATTGTCGGCAGACCGAATGTCGGCAAAAGCACATTGTTCAATAAACTAGTCGGCGAAAGGATTTCGATCGTCGATGATACGCCCGGCGTAACGCGCGACCGTATTTACGGCGATGTCGAATGGAGCGGCCGCAGCGCGCTGTTGATCGATACGGGTGGTATCGAGCCTTTTTCGGATGATATCATCCTTTCTCAGATGCGCGAGCAAGCGCAACTGGCGATCGATACAGCCGATGCGATCATCATGGTAACGGATGTCCGATCCGGTTTGGTTGCGACGGATGAAGAAGTCGCGCATATGCTGATCAAAAGCAACAAACCGCTGGTATTGTGCGTCAATAAATGCGACTCGATCGGTGATCCGCCGCCTGAGTTCTATGAGTTCTACAAGCTGCCGCTTGAACCGATTGCGGTTTCTTCTGTCCACGGACACGGTACCGGCGATCTTTTGGACGCGGTTTTTGAAACGTTGGAGAGCTATACCGATGATGAAGCCGATCCAGAGGTGATCTCTGTCGCCGTTATCGGCAGACCCAATGTCGGTAAATCCTCCCTGATCAATAAGATCACGGGTGAGAACCGCTGTATCGTATCGAATATCGCCGGCACGACCCGCGATACCATCGATACCAAAATCGAAAACAAACACGGCGTATTCAATCTGATCGATACCGCCGGTATGCGCAGAAAAAGCAAGGTGCTGGATCAGATCGAGCGTTATTCGATCCTGCGTGCGAAGATGGCGATCGAACGCTGTGACGTATGCGTTATCATGCTCGACGCCGAGACCGGTATCACAGAGCAGGATACAAAGGTCGCCGGATTGGCGCTTGACGCCGGAAAGTCCTGTATCATCGCTGTCAATAAATGGGACGCGATCGAAAAGGACGATAAAACCATGCAGAATTTCCGCAAGGATATCGAACGCGACTTTGCTTTCATGAGCTATGCACCGTCGGTGTTTATCTCCGCTAAGACCGGTCAACGTTTGGATAATCTGTTTGAGAACATCGTCCATGTTGCCAACACGACGACGACCCGTATCACTACGGGACTGCTCAACGATCTGCTCGCGACCGCGACCGCGCGCGTTCAGCCTCCGACGGATAAGGGCAGGAGGCTCAAGATCTACTATATGACCCAAGCCTCTGTCAAGCCGCCGACATTCATCTTTTTCTGTAATAATGCCGAGCTGTTCCATTTTTCCTATCAGCGTTACCTGGAAAACAGGCTCAGAGAGGCATTCGATTTCAGCGGTACCCCTATTAGATTTGTGATAAGGGAGAGAAGTGACAAATGAACTGGGAATCTGTGATTCGTACTTTGGCTACTGCCGTGATCGCGTATTTGCTCGGCAGTCTCAGCCCTGCGATCATTATTACAAAACTGAAAACCGGTCAGGATATCCGTGAGCTTGGCTCAGGAAACGCGGGCTTTACCAATGTTTTGCGCTCCGTTGGCGTGGCTCCCGCGGTGATCACGATCATCTGTGATTATGCCAAGGGAATCCTTGCGGTGCTGATCGGATGGTGGATCTTCTCCGAGATGACCATCACCAATGATGTATCGCGTCTTGAATATGTCAAATACGGCGGCTACCTTGCCGGTGTGTTTGTTATCATCGGACATTCTTTCCCGATTTTCTACGGCTTCAAGGGCGGCAAGGGCGTTGTGACCGCAAACGCGCTGATGATCGTTGTGGATATCCGTGTCTTTCTATTGATTATCGCGACATTTTTGATCGTGGTACTGGTGACAAGGCTGATCTCTCTTGGCTCGATCGCGGGCGCAATCATGTTCCCGGTCTACACCTGTCTGATCACCTATTTTTGCGATTATTTACCGCTGTTGGGAACGCCGGATGAGATACGATTCCGCTTCGTTCTGATATCGACAGCGTGCGCATTTGTGATCGGATTGATGATCATTATCAGACATCACGAGAATATCAAGCGGCTTCTCACCGGAGAAGAAAAGAAAATCAAGCCGAAATCAAAAAAGAAAACAGAAACTGTGTAACGACTGGGGAAACAAAATGAAAAAACTAATCTCGATATGCGCTGCGTTGCTGATTGTCATGATGACGATCGCTTCCGCCGGCGCGATAGATTACGGCTGTAATGTCGAAACCGTCGGAGAGGGAATCTACCTTGAAGAACTCAACACCGGCGTCGTTGTCTTTGAAAAGGATGCCGATGTCAAGATGAATCCTGCCTCGACAACCAAGATCATGACGTATACGATTGTATGCGATAGGATCGCCGATTTTGAAGCTACAAAAATCGAGGTCACGCAGGAGGCGCTTGCGACCCTTGATCCCGAAAGCTCTGTGATGGGGCTTGCAGATCATGTCGGCGAGAGCTACACCGTCAAGGATCTTTTGTACGGATTGATGCTGCCTTCCGGAAATGACGCGGCGCTGGTTCTCGCTACCTATCTCGGCGAAGGCAATATCGATAACTTTGTCAAGCTGATGAACGACAAAGCGTCTGAGTTGGGATGTACCAATACGCATTTTGTCAATCCTCACGGCCTGTATAACGCCGATCATTATTCAACACCGCGTGATATGGCGATCATCACCAAGAATGCGATGAAGCTCAAAGACTTTTCCGAGATCACTAACACGGTGAAGTATACGCCCGAAGGCTTTGACAAGCCTATCGTGACCACCAATTACATGATCGATAAAGACGGCCATAACGGCGATTACTACTATCCGTACGCCAAGGGCATCAAAACCGGCTTTACCGATGAAGCGGGCAGATGCTTGATCTCTACTGCCGAAAAGGATGGGTACACCTATCTTTGTGTCGATCTCGGCGCGGCGTATTCATTTGAAGAAGACGTCAACTACGCGATGCTCGATACCGCAAAGCTTTATGACTGGGCTTTCACAAATGTTTCATCTCAGGTCGTATTCCCGACCACGGATGTCGTCGCGAATATCGATGTTGAGAATACCAAGGATAACACAACGCTTGATCTCGTACCCAAGGAAGATATCAAGGCGCTGCTTCCGGCAGGCTACAAGACCGAGTTGATCACGACCAAGACAGATATTCCCGAGAGCGTTACCGCTCCTGTGAATCAGGGCAGCGTGATCGGTACCGTCGACGTCTTTTATGACGGGACGAAGGTCGGCTCGGCTGAGCTGTGCGCGTCCGCGAATATCGACGGTGCGACAAAATCCGAACAGCAGGCAAAGGCTGATTCGGATAATCTGCTCAGATTTGTGCTGATTGTCGTGTTTATCGTGGCGACGATCATCATTGTCGTCATCGTGATCCTTGTCGTCAAAAAAGCGCGCCGCAAAAAGCGCGAGGTACAGCGTCACAGACGTCGTTACTACTAAGTAAGAAGTCAAAGAGCAGGGGAGTGACCCTGCTCTTTTTTCGTGGATATCCGGGTAATGCTCTTGACTATTTTCGTGAAGAAGTATACAATATCAATGGTATCAATAGATTGACTAACCATCGTAACACAACAGGAGGTAACCATGGCTGATTGTGTATTTTGTAAAATCATCAACAATGAGATTCCGTCTACCCGCGTTTATGAAGATGAGCGCGTGATCGCGATACGCGATCTCAGCCCTCAGGCGCCCGAACATATTTTGTTGCTCCTAATGGCTCAGACGAGTACAGAGGCAACATCGCACATCCTTTTGCTACCATTAATCATGCTGTTGAGGTTGCACAAGCTGGTGATACCGTTTATTTCAGACAAGGAATATATCATATTTTAGAATCCACTCCTGATCCCAAAGACAAACGATATAACATCATCTGCCATTTCACGCGCTCTGGTCGTGAGGATGCTCCTATAGTCTTTTCCGGATATAAGAATGAACGTGCGATATTCGATATGAGTGCCGTCCGTCCGGAAAACAGACGTGTAGTTGCTTTTCTTCTAAGTGCCGATTATCTCGTCTTCCGACAGTTGGAGATAATAGGTGTTCAGGTTACTCAGAAAGGCCATACCCAGAGTGAGTGTGTGCGTTTTGAACGTGCAAGTCATTGTGTGATAGAGAATTGTTCTTTCCACGACGGTATGGCTATTGGAATATACAT
>OMTA01000220.1 GCA_900313895.1 uncultured Eubacteriales bacterium
TAAGACTGAAAGCCTGAGCCTGTCAGTCTCAAGGGCGAGCATCTCACATCTTGCGCGTTTCGGATCGATCAGGTAGCTCATTCTTCCGGCTTATCTTCGTTAGCGTCATCTCCGGCGTCATCACCGGCATCTCCGCCATCAGCAGGAGCATCACCGAAAGTCTCCTTAGGCATGTCTTCAGGCTTGATCTCGGGCTGAGATACGCCCTTTGATGACAGGAGCCTGTTCCTGACGATAAGACCGGATTCAGAAAGAAGTCCCTGCGGCCAATGACCTGCAAAAATATCTTCCAATGTATATCTCTGGCCGCCGAAGATCAGCGCATGGCCGCGTCGCGCCATTTCCTCTCCAAGCTGTTCGCCCGCATTTTTATAGATAGCGCCGATACTGTCGGACGCCGCTCCGTATACACAGATATTCATACCGTAATCCTCTTTTGCAAATGGTTAAAGGGTAGGCAACGCCTACCCTTTTATTGTACATTGTCAATTGTCAACTGTCAATTGTTTTATGCGCTTGGTTCAAACTGGCTGTTGTAAAGCTCGGCGTAGAAGCCGCCCTCCTTGAGCAGCTCGTCATGCGTGCCGGAGGCGATGATGTCGCCGTCCTTCAAAACAAGGATGAGGTCGGAGTTCTTAATGGTCGAGAGGCGGTGCGCGATGACGAAGGAGGTGCGTCCCTCGGTCAGGCTGTCCATGGCTCTCTGGATGATGCGCTCGGTACGGGTATCGACAGAGGACGTCGCCTCGTCAAGGATCAGCAGCGGGGCGTTTTCGATCATCGCGCGCGCGATGGTGAGCTGCTGCTTCTGACCCGCCGACAGGGTCGCCTTGTCGTCAAGAACCGTGTCATAGCCCTTGGGCAAGGTGCGGATAAAGTGATGGATCCCCACCGCCTTACAGGCCTTTTTCAGCTCTTCATCGGAAACGTTCTCCTTGGAGTAGACGAGGTTTTCACGGACGGTTCCCTCAAAAAGCCATGTGTCCTGCAATACCATACAGAACAGATCGTGGACGTTCTCGCGCGTCAGCTCGTCGATCGGCACATCATCGATGAAAATTCTGCCGGAATTGACCTCGTAAAAGCGCATCAACAGGTTGACGATAGTCGTCTTACCCGCGCCGGTCGGACCGACGATCGCGACCTTCTGACCCGCTTTGATATCCGCGGAAAAGTCCTTGATGATGATGCGGTCGGGATTGTAGCCGAAGCGAACGTGTTCAAAACGGACGTCACCCCTGACATTATCGAGGGTGCGCGTTTTGCCGCTTTCATCCATCAGCTCATCCTCTTCCAGATACTCAAAGACGCGCTCCGCCGCGGCGGCGGTGCTCTGCATACTGCTCATGCTCTGGGCAAGCTGAGAGAGAGGTTGAGTGAAAAGACGGACATAGATGGTGAACTGGATGATCACACCGTAGGTAATGATATTCTCACGCGCAAGCAGCGCGCCGACAACGAATACCGCGACAAAGCCGAGGTTGCCGATGAAGGTCATCAACGGCTGCATCAGTCCCGACAGCGCGGTCGCCTTAAAGACCGAGTCGCGCAGGTGGCGGTTGATACGGCTGAATTCTTCCTTAGTTGTTGCTTCGGCGTTATACGCCTTGACGATATTGTGACCCGTATAGATCTCCTCTACATGGCCGTTGATCGCGCCGAGGTGACGCTGCTGGCGGTTGAAGTGCTTCTGCGACTTGCTCATGATGACGGACATCAGGATAAAGCCCAGCACACTCGCGCCGATCGCGGTGAACGCGAGGATATAGTTGGTGACGAACATCATCACCGCCGAGCCGAGGAACAGCGCGATCGAGGTGATCAGCTGCGCGATGCTCAGGTTCAGGGTCATGCCGATGGTGTCGATGTCGTTGGTGATACGGCTGAGGATGTCGCCAAAGGGGGTGGAGTCAAAGTACTTCAGCGGCATACGATTGGTTTTGTTGGTGATGTCGGTGCGGAACCGCTGTGATATCCGCTGACTTGCCGTCGCCATGATGAAATGCTGGGTAAAGTTCATCACCCAGCTGATGCCGTACAGGGTCATCAGAAATGCGGCGGTCGAGGAAACGGCGTCAAGGTCGATCTTCCCCATGATACCTTCGGTGATCAGGTCGGTGATCTTCTGGATCTGACCGGGGCCGACAAGGGCGATGACCGTACCGATCAGCGCGCAGAGCATCGCGATCACGACGGCGGGCATCTCGGGACGCATATAGCGGATCATCTTGCCCCATGTTTCCTTGAAATTCTTGGGCTTTTCTGTGACCATCGCGGATCTGCCGCGGGTCACGGGACGCTTCGAGTCGATACCGATGAGCTTTTCCTTTTTCTTGATACCGACAGCGACGTTTTCGTTATTGACAGCGGGAGTGTTCTTGTTATCAGGCATTCTTCAATTCCTCCTCGCTGAGCTGAGATAAGGCGATCTCTTTATAGATCTCGCAGGACTTGAGGAGCTCACGGTGCTTGCCGATCGCCGCGATCTTGCCCTCGTCAAGGACGATGATCTGATCCGCGTCCTTGATCGTGCCGATACGCTGGGCGACGATGATGTTGGTCGTGCCCGCGGTCTCTTTTTTCAGGGTGTCGCGGAGGGTGCGGTCGGTCTTGTAGTCAAGCGCCGAGAAGCTGTCGTCAAAGATCAGGATCTCGGGATGTCGGCAGATGGCGCGCGCGATACAGATACGCTGTTTCTGACCGCCGCTGAGATTTGAGCCGCCCTGTGCGACAGGATGCTCGTATTTCTCGGGATATTGTTCAACATAGTCCATCGCCTGAGCGATCTCAAGCGCTTTTCTGACGTCCTCCTGGGTGTATTCTTCCCTGCCGTTCGATCCGTAGGCGACGTTGGTATTGATGTCGCCGGAGAACAGCACGGCTCTCTGCGGTATGTAACCGATCCTGTTGTGAAGCTGCTCGAGGGTGTAGTCCTCCCCGAAAGCGGCTTTGGCCCAGGCCTGGTTGGCCTGCTGGGCGACGGCG
>OMTA01000111.1 GCA_900313895.1 uncultured Eubacteriales bacterium
AGGCGTTACGCTCACGCTTCTGTGGGAGGAATACTGCGTCAAGGTTCGCGCTTCGGGCGGGATTCCATATATGTACACGCAGTTCTGCGAGAAGTATCGACGTTGGGCTCGCGTTACGAAAGCGACCATGCGCATCACACACAAGCCCGGCGATGCGGTTCAGGTGGATTGGGCAGGAGACCCACTCTACATCACCGATTCCGTGACCGGAGAATTGGAAACTGCCTACATATTTGTCGCCGTGTTGCCGTGCAGCTGGTATACCTACGCCGAGGTTTGCGGCGACATGAAGACAGAGAACTGGCTGCTTTGCCATGTTCACGCATTCAATTACTTCGGCGGCGTTCCGCGCTTGCTGATCCCCGACAACTGTAAGACGGCCGTCAGCAAGAACACCCGTTACGAAACGGTATTGAACAAAAGCTATCAGGAGTTGGCGGAGCATTACAACGTCGCGATCGTTCCCGCGAGAGTTCGCAAGCCCGACGACAAACCCGCAGCAGAAAGTTCTGTCCGCTTTGTATCCACTTGGATCACCGCCTCTCTCCGTGACCGCAAGTTTTTCACCCTCAGCGAAGCAAAACAAGCAGTGGCGGAAAAGCTGGATGAGCTGAACCGCCGTCCGTTCAAAAAACGTCCCGGCTGTCGTCTGACAGCATTTGAACAGGAGGAGAAGGCGTTTCTTAAACCCCTTCCTCTGTATACATACGAGCCTTCCGTTTGGATTCACCCAAAGGTCGGCTATGATTATCTGGTGAGCGACGGCGCCAACAAATACTCTGTTCCGTTTGATTTGATCGGAGAAAAGGTCGACGTGCGGCTTGCCAAGCATATTGTGGAGGTGTTCTACAAGCAGACAAAGGTCACAGCTCATGTTCGTTTAGAAAAGCCGCAGCGCGATCCCGTTGTCAAGCCCGAGCATATGCCCGAAGCACACAGGAGATATCTCGGTTACAATGCCGATGAATTCGCCGCTTGGGCAAACAGCGCAGGAAGTAATATTGCCAAAACCGTGCAATATTTCTTGAATAGCGGCAAGGAGGTTGAGCAGGGCTTCAAATCCTGCGCGAGTCTCATGAAACTTGAGAAGCGATACGGTTCCAAGCGCTTGGACGACGCTTGCGAGAGGGTGCTTAGACTGACCTCTCAGCCTACCGTTCGTAATATTAGCGTGCTGTGTAAATCCTCTACGGAAAAGCAGCCGGACTATGCTCCCGTTAAAAAGGAAAGCGGCCACGGAATTACACGCGGCGCGGCATATTACAACAAGGGAGGCAAGCGCGATGAGTAATATCTCGATTATTGAACAGCTCAGAGAAATGCGCTTGAGCGCAATGGCAAGAGAGTTCGAGGCACAGTCTAAGGATCCGGCAACCTACAGTCAGATTCCGTTTGAGGAGCGTTTCGGATTGATCGTTAACGCGGGATGGAACAGTCAGCAGGCAAGTAAACTGCGCAGACGTATCCGTGACGCACATTTCGACATTCCTTCCGCCTGCATGGAAGAGATTGAATATTTTGAAGACAGAAATCTCAGCCGCGAGGAACTGACGCGGCTTTCAACCTGTCAATACATTGATGAAAAGCATCATATTGTTCTGAAAGGAGCTACCGGAAGCGGTAAAACCTACATCGCCTGCGCTCTCGGCAACGCCGCGTGTCGTAAATTCAAGCGCGTTCGCTATGTGCGTATGCCGGAGCTGCTGGACGAATTAACGCTCGCCCGCGCAGAAAACGATTTCAAGAAAGCAATCAAGGCGTATGGTAAAGTGGATTTGCTGATTCTGGATGAATGGCTGATGAGACCGCTTACTCTTCAACAGTCCTATGATTTGTTCGAGATCATTGAAGCTAGAACCAAACACGGCGCAACAATATTCTGTACGCAATATGATCCGTATTCCGATTGGTATGAGAGATTGAATACCGACCCATCGCATGACAGCCCCATCAGCGACGCGATCATGGACAGGATCTACCATAACTCCTATGTCGTATCTGTTGAGGGCAAGGTTTCAATGCGGGCCAGGCACGGCTTGAAGCAGGAGCAGAGCAGCGAGGCGGCAGAATGATACGCTATCTCGTCAACGAAATGAAGCGCTACCTGACGCTTGTGTCCGATGCTTCGGAAGAAGAAATCTCCGAGCTGAAGGCGTGGGTAGACGCGGGTAACAGTCCATACTCAAATCCTTGGTACATTACGGATGAACGCGGAGATGAGTTGCCGTTCATTCACGCCCGGCGTGAGATCTTCAGTCTTGCGGATGATATTGATTAAAACTCGGGCATAACGGGGGCCAGCCCCCGAGCCCCCGGAGTTTTTCGCTTTTGTTTCCGGGAGAGTGATGTTTGATGCAAACAGAAAAAAGAGTGACACCGGACGGCATCACTCTCCCGCGAACCTCATACGCCGCTCAGGTCGCCCTCCGGCGTTGCCCTATCCTGCGTATGAGTAAAGCAAGATCATGATACCATTGTCGTATTCTTGTGTCAATAATTTCAAGTGGCCTTTTGTTCCGTGACGGTGGACTTATTTCTCCGTCACGGTGGCCTTAAAACTCCGTGCAAATGGCCTTTTTGAAACGTGATTTACACTTGCTGTTTATCGTGGCAATAAACAGCAAATGAACATCAAATAAACATCAAATGAACATCAAAAATGAAAGCTTTTTCAAACAGAGCTATGAGACCTTGCGATAGGTACAGCAGTACTCTCATCTCTTGCTTTTGATCAGCAGATAAAACAGAAATCAGTAGTCCAGTAGCCTTCCATAGTCATTCCATTCTCCGAACAATCGCCCTCTTTTGGTTTCCGCAATCAAGTGAGCAAGCGTTTGTTCATACATGGCGGGATTCCGCTTCTTGTAAAAAGCTACATTATACGCCCGAACCCGCTGATATAATGGTGGGAAGCTCCTGAATTTTGACCAGCACCGCGCGTTTTTCATCGCAGTCTCAATATCACGGTCGACCTTAAAGCTCCGAGCGCCCATCGCGGGAAGGACTGCTCTGCCGGTGTCAGTCATCAAGCCCAGTTTTTCCAGACGACGAACACGCTCTTTGTTCAGCTCTGTCCAAGGGCTGTTCTTTTTTCTCGGGGAAAACCTCTGCATCCGTACTCCGTCGACAACGGCATGGGTACTGTCAATCCAGCCAAAGCAGAGCGCCTCTTCAACGGCGTCCAGATAATAGAACACATCCGAACTGATCGGTCTGCCTCGCTTCACCTTGATCCAACATTCCGTTTCTTTTGATGAATGGCATGAGAGCCATTGCCTGAATTCATATCGGTTATTCACTTGCAGGATGTTTTCTTTCATTGTTCCTCACACCGATCGATTTTGTTCTCAACACATAAACAGATCAGGATTCACACGCAAATATATCCTCTGAATCCGCGGGATGAATAATAAGAATCCGCTCCGTTGTGAAAGGTAAACACCCTGCCGTATCGGCGCTCGCAGAACAGGGCTCCGCCTTTCTTTCTGATCGACTCAGGGGCGTAGATCCAGCTCGAGGTCTTTAAGTCAAATTCTCCGAGCTGCTGCAATCTGTAGTAGAGCTCTTCTGTCAAAAGCTCGACGCCCATTTCCGTCGCCAGCTGAACCGCGCTGCCTGTCGGCGGATTCTTCTTTCGCTTTTGCAAAGCCTCATCATCATAGCAAAGGCTTCTGCGGGCGGCGGGAGATTCCTTGGAACAGTCGCAGAAGATGAGCTTCTCTCCGGCTTCATCAAAGCCGATCGTATCAGGCTCGCCGCCGCTTTCTTCCATATGCCGCAAAGCCTTTAACGCGGCAGTATTATCTTTCAGTCGACTTTCAACATATTCCCATTCGAGATTCGGGTGGCGATCCCTATTTTCGGTAAACCTGTTTTTCAGTATTTCCAGCATTGTTTTATCCTCCTTGAGTCGGCTGAATAGTTTATAGCCGACTTAGTTATTCAAAATCTCATACAAACCATCCGTCAGGTCACGGTAATGCCTCGGGAAGTTCTGCGAGCCTGTCGCGTAGATCTTTTTCCCGCCGTTGACGGTCGCGTGCAGGTTGAACATCGTGCCGTCGGTGACGCCCCGCGGATGAGCGCCGTGAAAGCCGTCCCACGCAAGCACGCCGCAGTCATTCAGAAGCTTCAGCGCATACGCTTCATCCACCTCGACACGTTTTTCAAGGACGCGTTCATCCTCGCTCTGCGTGAATCTGATCGAGTAATAGGATACCTCCGCCTTGCCGTTCTTCATCAACATCTCATACTCGGAGACATACCGCATCGTACTCACCCGAAGCGTGACGACCTCAAATTTTTCGATCCTGTGGGATTGATTAAAAATACTTTTCATCATGTCAAATTTGCCCCTCACTGTTTGGTATTTATCTTGTAACTCCGCTTCGCGATCTGAGCGATCAGATCGAGCGGGATCTCCTGATCGTGAGGGAATTGGATCGCGCCCTTGCTTGTCTTATATCCATTGAGCTGATCGGCGAATCCCTCCACCGTTTGAGGCCCGGGGTAGAGCCCGATGTGCTTTTTGTACGCGGCAAAATGAATGATGTTCCTGCATTTTCTAAAGGTCGGCATCTGCCATGAGATACATTCCTCCGCGTCGGGGATCGCCGTGCGGATGGCATCGTAAACCTGAAGCAAACGCGGACGGATCGCCTCATCCTGTTCATTGATATAATCTGAGATGGTCATGTTGCACCTCTTTGCAGTCTTATCGTTTCTTCAATATATCCAAGCTGTGATTGGTCGCGCCGATCAGATCCTGCCTCTCGCAGGTCGCGAAATGATAGGACAGCCATTTGTCGAATGTCGAATCGTCCATTTCTTCCAGATACTCGCGGATATAGCGGCTTGCGCCGTCTGTGGCGACGAGCTTCACCCGATCGACCGGGACAGCAGCATTCAGTCGCTCGATGTCCTCTGTTCGAATCATTTCAAAAAGGTCTTTCGGTTCACTGACGCACTTCCAATCGTCTGTGAGCATATTCAATTCCATGACCGATCGAAGCTGATTGCACCCGAACACATACTGGATCACCGTCGCTTCATTCATGCAATATGCGACCAGAATATGACCGCCCGGCTTCGTGATCCTGACGACCTCTCTGAGCGCGACGATCTTATCCTCCTCGGAATACAGGTGATACATCGGGCCGAGTAGGAGCGTGACGTCATAGGTGTTGTCCCCGAGCATATGCAGATCGAGCGCGTTACCAAGGTACGTATTGATATTCTCACTGCCGTCGAGCTTACCGGTAAGGATATCCAGATTGTGCTGCACCAGCTCCACAGCTGTGACGTCGTATCCCTCTTTGGCGAGTGTAACGCTGTATCTGCCTGTGCCTGCGCCGATCTCGGCGATCTTACAGTCTGCGGTCAACAGAGGATCAAGATACCGGCGCGTGGTGAGATATTCCACCATGCCGACGCGGTTGTTTTCGAGCCTTCCCTCTTCATCATATCCGCTATAATAGTTTTCCAAGAATGTGTTGTTACTCATTGATTAACCTCAATTCACCCTTATTGTTCCTTTATCATTCGTCATCTGAGA
>OMTA01000046.1 GCA_900313895.1 uncultured Eubacteriales bacterium
GGGTCAAAGCCGATCTTCTTTGCGATCATCGGCAAGGGACAGCCGACGAGCTTGGCGATAAAGATGGTAACCACCATCGTCAGGCACACCACAAACGCCACCAAGAAGGTGATGTGATCGTTGTGGAGCACCAGTCGGTCAAAGAGCATGAGCTTCGCGAAATTCACGACCGCAAGGCTGACGCCGCACAAAAGCGCGACGCGGCTCTCTTTGAAAATGACCTTGAAGATGTCCTTGAACTCGATCTCACCCAGCGAGAGCGCACGGATGACGGTGACCGAAGCCTGGGAGCCGGAGTTACCGCCGGTGTCCATCAGCATGGGGATAAACGCCGTGAGGAACACCGCGCTGGACGCCGCGAGAGCATCCTCATAGCCCGTGATAATCATGCCCGTGAAGGTTGCCGATACCATCAGGATCAACAGCCACGGGATACGCGCGAGATAGGTTTCGAACACGCCGATACGGTCGTAGGGCTTGTCGGTGGTCGGCGTGATCGCCGCCATCTTCTGGATATCCTCGGTCGCCTCTTCTTCCATGACGTCCATCGCGTCGTCAACGGTGACGATACCGACGATGCGGTTCTCCTTATCGACGACGGGCAGCGCCAGGAAGTTGTACTTGTTGAACATCTGGGCGACCTCTTCCTGGTCGTCGAGGGTGTTGACCGCGATGACGTTGGTCTCCATGATATTCTCGATGATCTCGTCCTCGTCGGAGAGGAGCAGGGTCTTGATGGTGATGATACCGATCAGGGTCGCCGAATCATCCGCGACGTAACAGGTGTAGATGGTTTCCTTATCGATGCCCGTGCGACGGATGCGCTTGATCGCTTCCTCTACGGTCATCTTGGGACGGAGGATGACGCACTCGGTGGTCATGATCGATCCCGCGCTGTCCTCCGGATATTTCAGGATCTCGTTGATCTCCTTGCGGGTCTGAGGATCCGCGTGTCTCAGGATTCGCTTGACGACGTTCGCGGGCATCTCCTCGATCAGATCGACCGCGTCGTCAACATACATCTCGTCGATGACCTCTTTGAGCTCGGTATCCGAGAAGCCGTTGATCAACAGCTCCTGGGTGTCCTCGTCCATCTCAACAAAGGTATCGGCGGCAGTCTCCTTCGGCAGCAGTCGAAAGAGGATCGCGGTCTTTTCGCTCTGCAGATCCTCAAAGACCGCCGCAATATCGACGGGGTTCATGGTGTTGAGGATATCGCGCAGGGTCGAATACCGCTTTTTTTCGAGCAAGGTTGAGATAGTCTCAAACAAGCTCACTGTGTTGGTTCTTTCCATAAAAATAACCTCCTACCGATTATGGGTGTGGGAGTCCACGGGTAGAAGGGTGTGAAAGATACTGATTGATATAGGATCACGCGACAATACGGACGTATTTGTCGTATACGCCTGCCGTCGCAAAGTATCTTCGTCGCCCTCCGGTGCCGCTACTACTTCCAGCGTCCATATTCTCGCCTCTTTCTTCTTTGGATTCAGCCGTTTTGCGACTGTATTACTATTGTACTCCCCGCGCGAAAAGAAGTCAACCACAATATCTATGAAAAATTCATCATTTATCTCTTGATTTTGTGTTTTCTATCTACTATAATATGTTGTGACAAAACAGAAATCAAAAAGCTCAGGAGATATGTATATGGAAGCTAAATTTGAAAAAAAGCTCAAGGCGTTTCTGCCTTATATCATCATCATCGGAATCGTCTTTCTGATCGCGCCGGCGCTGCTGTTCGTTGGCTCCACCTTTGTCACCTATCTGGTGCTCATCGGTATCCTGCCTCTGACCGCGGGCGCCTGCTGCGCGCATTACGCGATCAAGAAGGAAAACGACTTCTGGCTGTGCCTGGTCGCGCCGATCTTCTTCATCCCCTCGATGTTTATCTACGGCATCTTCCAGAAGAACGCCCTGATCGCCCTGATCTATCTGGTCGCCTACCTTCTGTGCGGCTATCTGGGTCTGACCATCGGCGATATCGTCGCGTCAAGCTCAAAGAAAGGCAAGGCATCCGGTAAGAAGGCTGAGGATGAACCCGAAAGCAGAGCGAGCCGCAGCGCCCGCAAGCCGCAGGAGCGCAAGCCCTCTTCCCGCCGTTCGCGCGACAGAGGCGTAGACGCCGATACCCCTATCCGCCGCTCGCGTTCTTCCGCCCGCGCCGGCAGGGTCGACCTCGACAGCACCGACGATTTCTTTACCGAGGATCCCTATGCGGATGACAGCCTCGATACCGCCACGACCTCAGAGGATGTCGATGCGATCCTCTCCGAGATCCAGCAGCGCCGCAACGACTGATCTTCCGGCGCTACCCCTATCGCAATACCGTTTCCGCCGTCCTTTCGACGGCGGATTTTTTTTGAGGGTTTTTCCTGTTTTTTTCTGTTTTTTCGTGATTTTATTTATCTTTCCGATATTGACACTGTTTTCGGATATGGTATAATAATTTTACTGTGCAGATCATATGATCTGTCGATTAATTTTGTTTCTTTCAGGGTGAAGTATGTTTCGCAAGTTGAAAGCGCTGGATTACAAGGTGACCGACAGCATCCCAAAAATACAATCTCGCTTTCTCGATAGACTGATGATCCTCTGTACCTACGCGGGTACGGGAGCGTTCATCTGGTGGGTCGCGCTCGCGATACCGTTCGTCATCTACAAGCCGTACCGCAACACCGGTATCATCCTGATCGTGTCGCTCGGCATCAACTACCTGATCGGCGAGATCATCATCAAAAAGACCGTCGGCAGAGGCCGCCCGTCCAACCTGATCGATCAGGACGAGATGATCATCCACAAGCCCAAGGACAATTCCTTCCCCTCGGGGCATACGGCGTCGTCCTTCTGCGCGTTCACCGTGACCTTCTGGAACTGCCCGCCCTACTTCTGGATCCCGGCGCTCGTCGTCGCGATCCTGATCGGCTTTTCGCGCGTATACCTGCGGGTGCATTATTTATCCGACGTCATCGGCGGCGTGATCCTAGGGATCGTGGACGCAAGCGTGATCAGCTTTTTATTCAATCGATTTGTCTTTGTATAAACCGGAGTATTCCGCGGAGCGAGTGATCGCTCCGCTTTTTTTATTTGAAAAAATTACAGTTTCGGCTGAAAAGGTTACAAACCTAAACATAAAATATGTATAAAAAGCATAATTATGAAAACCATGCAACCGAGGCGGGTCTTAAATCGAATAATACATATCATTATCTTGTGTCTTTCTCACAAAATTTGAAAAAATTTTTATGAAACAATCCTGTTTTTCAATCGTGAAACCTTGTGAAACATTTTCTGCATACTTATGAGTCGGCGAAGATCCGACTCTTTTTTTATCCGAAAAAGTTACAAACCCGCGGAATCGTGACAAAACTGTAGCCGGCTATATTTCTTTTTTAGAACAATCTTCTTGACAGACCTGTGCTATAATTCTAGCGTAGAATTCTAATATGGAAAATTATAGTGTGGCGCATTCTGCCCGATTTCCTACTCAGATTCTCCGTGGGTAGGGGTAGCTATGCTCTTTTTCCACGTTCGAAGGATGGAATCCTACCTCTCGCGCGCGTGCGTATCATATATAGTAACGCTTTGGCGTTCTGTATGCTCCGCTTTTGTGCGACTGCAAAAATTTTATCCTTCGGACAGAGTATATATAGGTCGTCATTTTGCACCCACCGCAGTGCCGTCCTATATAAAAAGAAAAGGAGGAATCTATTTGCGGAAAAGAAAATCAAAGACGTTTTCTCTGAGAAGCAGGACGACGTCGCTGATCCTGGCGTTGTTGCTGATCGTATCGGCAGCGAGCGTCAGTTTCGCTGCGATCGCGTCGGCGATCGCGGTCGATGACGACAGCGGCAGTCTTGCGGCGACAGGGGCAGGCAGCAAGGTGCCCATCGCGGACGGCGTCGGAGATAACTACAAAGCGGATTCGGACAAGGCGTTCTGGGTCGACGCGACGTACTTTGACTACTACTCCGATGAGGAGAACAGCGGCAGCAAATGGCTGCAGCCCAAGCAGGCAGGTACGGGTTTCGGCGACTCGGAGGATGACTGGTATACCTTTGAGACCTTCAACGGTAAGCTCAGCTCCAAGGCTTCGTCCGACAAGATCAAGTATCCGCTGTACTTCGGCAACTTCTGTAACACCGTCGCGCAGAAGGGTTCGGGCTCCGGCTCGTACATCGACAGCGCGTATCAGTTCAAGGTCGTGAATGACGGCAGCGACAGAAACACCGTCATTGAAAAGACCCACGGCGGCCCCTACGCGAGAATGATCGACGGGCTGTACAACTACCAGTACTTCATCAACAACTCGAACGGTCTGAACGATATGCACGACTCCGTCATCGATCTGGCGGGAAACAAGCTGGACACCTCCGGCAACATCCTGACCCCGACTAACACCGGTTCGACGACGATGCCCTACTTCAACGAGAGCTGGCTGACCTCCCAGAGCGCGGCGAAGGTATTTGACTCATCCTTCCCGTTCCGTCAGGTCACCAACGGCGACGTCACGACCTACAGCTTTGACTCCACCGGCGCGAAGGACAACGTCTTCTTCAACTGGAACGGAGCGAATCCCATCTCTGTCGCGTACGGTCAGGGTAATGACCAGGCGAGCGTTGAGAAATTCGGCGTCAAGGACGGCTTGTCCCGATTCATGAATGATCAGAGCTCCACCTACGGTATCTTCCCCTTCAACCGCGCTGAGAACGGCAACGGCGGTAACAACAACCTCGACTACGGCTTCGGCATCCGTATGAACATGGACTTCCGTGTTCCCGCGAACGGCAAGAACGGCAGCGAGGACGTCACGTTCACCTACTCGGGCGACGACGATATCTGGGTCTACATCACACCGTACAAGGACAACGGTTCGCTGGATTACGCAAACTCTTACCTCGCGCTCGACCTCGGCGGCAACCATAAGATGGCACAGGGCAACATCAACTTCAACACCATGAAGTCCACCATCACCACCAACGCGGCTTTCGCGAATTCCGGCGTCAACTACAAGGCTGACACCGTCTATATCGCACAGAGCGACGGATGGAACGACGTCAACGTATGGGCGTGGGATGACAACGGCAATAACGGCCACTTTGTCACCAAGACCAACGCGGGCTTTGACGAAAGCGGTCACACCGTCTACGCCTTCAAGCTCAGCGACTTTAACGGCTGTTATCACTTTACGACCGTTGAGAACCAGAACTGGTCCGGTCAGAGAGCCAAGGACAGCGGCAAGAACCTCAACAGCGTTCTCCACAGCCAGCTGGGCAACGTCTGCTGGTCAGACAACCCCAACTGGATCATCCCGAAGTATCCGACCGACGGTCAGTATACCAACCTCGCGGGCGTCAACTACGCCAGCTCGACACAGAAGGTAAAGACCCTTAACGGCGGCAATCAGCTTGACTCCGACAAGACCTACCACATGACCATCTTCTACATGGAACGCGGTATGATCGAGTCGAACTGTCAGATGAGCTTCACCATGACGCCCGTCAAAAACGACTTTAAGGTCAACAAAACCGTCAACACCGCGAATATCAACACCGGTCTTCAGTCTGTCTTTACACAGAATAAGGCGTTCAGCTTTACGACGACAGAGGGCAGCAGCCTCAGCACCGGCAAGAAATATTCGATCGACGGTACCTCCTATACTGTCGGCACCAACGGTATCTATCAATTAAGACACGGTCAGACCGCGGATTTTGCCAATCAGCACGAAACAGGCAGCACCCTGACAGTGCGTGAGACGGCTCCCTCCGACGGCTTGACTTACACCACGACATGGAACGTTGTGGATAACAACAACAATGCGAATGTGCTGAAATCGGGCACGGGCACGGCGACAGACTCCTTCACCCTGCTTGACCCGAGAAACGCTTCGGCACGCGCGAACCTACAGGCGAACTTCGTCAACACGCCCTCGGTCGCTCCGCTGAGCGTCACCAAAAAGGTCGTTGACGAATCGGGCGCGACCATCACTCCCACAGAGGACTTCACCTTCAACATCAAGGTGAACGTCGGACAGGGTGCGACAGCGTATGACCTCGCTTACACCGTAGGCGGTCAGTCAAAGACCGCGACAGGCGGTAACTTCACCCTGAAGGCGGGTCAGACGGCTACCTTCACCGGTATCCCCGTCGGCGCGACCTACACGGTCACCGAGACGCCCGCGGACGGCTACAAGGCGATCCGCTATCAGCTCAACGGCAGCGAGGAGCAGACGATCTCCGGCACGGCGAGCGTTTCTTCCACGATCGGCGCATCCAACACCCTGACGATCACCAACCAACCGGGTGAGGCGAGCGCGACCTTTGAGATCCAGAAGGACATCCTCTCGGGCGATACCACCCTCCCCTACCAGAGCGGAACCCTCTTCTCCTTCACCGCGCAGGGCAAGGGCGCTGTCACCTACGCGACCGGCAAGACCTCGATCGACGCAAGCTCGATGAGAAAGACCGTGGACGAGATCTCCGGCGGCAAGGCTACCTTTGAGAGTGAGGATGACTTCCTGAAATTCAATAAGGCGGGCGTATATATCTTTGAGATCAGCGAACTCGCGACGCTCAACAACGGCGGCGACGACAACGATACAAAGACGCACAACGCCGACTTCATTGATAACGACCAGAAGTTCCTCGCGAAGGTCACCGTCACCGCTAACGGCAGCGATCTGACCGCGGAGAGCATCGAGTACTACCGCTATGACGGCGGCGACATCACTCCCTCGTGCTTCACCGCGGACAAAAAGGTCGGCAACGTCACCTTTACGAACACTGTCAAGACCGGTAAGATCACCGTCAACAAGAAGGACGGCGCCAACAAGGCTCTCTCGGGCGTACAGTTCTCCCTCTACAAGAAGAACGGCTCCACCGAGACGCTTGTCGAGGCAAAGAACTCGAACGCGAGCGGCGTAGTCGAATTCAGCAACCTTGACATCTACGTCAAGGGCAGCTCCTACAGCGGCGTTCCCGAATACCAGACCTATGTTCTCAAGGAAACCTCCACAAAGAACGGTCATATGAAGGAAAACACCGTCTATGAGTTCAGCTTCCCGACCTATGATTCGGGCGCGGATGAGCTCAAGTATGAGTACACCTTTGACTATGTCAACGCGGCGCTCAAGCACCCCGACGCCGGCAGCGTGACCGGCTCGATGCTGCCCTTAGGTATCGCGCTGATCTTCCTGTCCTTTGTGGCGATCGGCCTGTACATCGCGAAGCTGAAGAAAAAACAGCTCGCTACTGATCATGTTAACCGTTTTATCGTTAAATAATATCTGAACAAAAGGAGAAACACAATGAAAAAGTCAATCAAAGTTATCCTCGCGGCACTCCTTGTCATGATGCTGACAGTCGCAATGATCCCCACCGCTTCCGCGGCGGATCCCACCCTGACAATCCGTAACGAAAACGCCGACTTCACCTTTGACCTCTATGAGATCGCAACCCTCAAGAGCGAAACCACCGGCGAGTATCAGTTCCCGACCGGTCTGAATACCGCGGCTAAGGCCGCAGTCAACACCGCAGGCCAGAACGGCTCCGCGTTCCTTGCGGCTCTCGACGATATCGATGATCTCGGTATCCAGCCTGTCGCCAAGCTCTCCGGAAAGACCGGAACCGGCTATACTCAGGAGCATGAAACCAATATTGCGGGCATCTACTATGCGCGCGTCAGCGAGCAGCCCAGCGGCGGCAACGTTGCTAAGGTAAAGAACGCTGTTATCGTATGGCCCGAGTACAAGAGCGGCGCTTGGGATTACTCCGACAACACCGTTGATCTCGCGACCAAGGTCGGCACCGACAGAATCCACAAGAACTTCTCCGATACCAACAGCGCCACCAAGGAAGCAGGCGAAGGCGACACCATCAGCTTCACCCTGTCCGCTGATATCGTCGGTAACGCAAACGACCTGGCTACCAAGTATCAGATCTGGGATAAAATGTGCCCCGGTCTGCAGTATGTCGCAAAATCCGCTCACGTTTTCTATGACGGCACCACCACCTCCGCTGACGCTGACTTCGATGTCGCGGTTCAGAACAACATCACCGATACAGACGCGAAATACAACAAGGGTACTTCCTTCACCTTCAGCGCAAAGGCTACTGTCCTTGAAAACGCAAGCTCCGATTACTATGCTCACAAGATGGTTTATGTCACCTACGACGCGAAGGTTCTGAACACCGCAGGCATCGGTAAGGACTACAACCCCAACAAGGACGGTCTTGTTTACAAGCTCACTTCCTCCACAGGCGATGTTGAGCGTGACGGCGACGAGGTCAAGGTCTACACCTACAGCGCTACCGCTACTAAGATCGATGCTTCCGCTACCGCTAAGGAAGGCACTAACAAGCCCCTCGCAGGCGCTGTTGTCGGTCTGTTCACCAAGAGCGGCACAACTCTGACCGAGATCGCTCGCGGCACCTCCGACGCTCAGGGTAAGGTCACCTTCACCGAGGGCGGCGATACCGCTAAGCAGCCGAAGCGTCTGGCTCCCGGCAGCTATGTTGTCAAAGAGATCTCCGCTCCCGACGGCTATGTCCTGTCCGACGTTGAGTATCCGCTGACCATCACTGCCGATCACAACGGCAACGGCATCTTCAACCTCGACGATAGCAAGGTCGTAGAGAACTTCGCGACCAAGCTGCCCGAGACCGGCGGTCAGGGTACCCTGATGTTCACCCTCATCGGCGCGGGTCTCATCCTCTGCGCAGGCGTTCTCTTCGTCATCATCATGAAGAAGAAGGCTACTAAATAATTAATCGCACAGCGTATTTTGCCGCGGCTCGAGATCGAGCCGCGGCTTTTTATTTGGAGTTGATTTGTAGGGAAAATGCGGAGAATTAGGAATGAGGAATGAGGAATGTGGAATTAGGAATTGGTTAGTGTAGTGCCTGCGGCGCTCGTGGGTCGTCGAGGCGCCGACCCCTACGGTAAACGTGTGATTTGCTTCGCGAGAGGACGGGATTTGATGGAAAGGTTACGGGAGGACACAGCAGTGGCGCTAAGCCAATCGCAGACACAAGGTCTGCTCTTGGAGCGCTGTTGCATGGGTGCTGTTAGCCAAATCAC
>OMTA01000066.1 GCA_900313895.1 uncultured Eubacteriales bacterium
AGACGGATAATCGTCCGCCGTGAGTCGCCCGCCGTAAGAAAAGACCTTTTCTCCCACCTTCCTGTCTTCGACGAAGAAGAAGACGGTATAAGTCACTTCTCTCCAACCGGCGTAATACGTCACGTCCTCCGTAGGGAACATAGCGGCGGGGATGGGATCGACGACCTGCGTCGAAAGTTCCGCGTCGCTGTACCAGCCCGTAAAAACGTACCTGTCGCGCGTGGGCGTAGGAAGATCGATGGATTCCGCCGAAGCGTCGACGGTGATCGTCTTACAACGCGTTCCGCCCTGAGAATCGAAAGATATCTTTACCGCTTGGTCGGTATTACAGGAGACAAGCATGACAAAAAGCATTGCGATCAGTCCGATAAAAAGCAACGTCTTTTTTCTCATCTCCGCCTCCTTTCTCATGCGCGCGCGTACGTGCCAAACAATTGTTCACTGTATATAATACTATTAAGGCGCCGCTTTGTCAATATCGGCGCCGGATGCACAAAGCCGGGAGACACGCACATCTATGTCGGAACATCGGGCTGGGTATCGACATTTATGGATCATCAAGCCGTCGATATCGACGCTATGATTACAGGGGTTCTGTCCGCCAAGCACGGTTACTTCAATTATTACGCAGAATTGGAAACGGCCGGAAAATGCTTTGAATGGGTCATGGAACATCTTGCGCTCGATGAGATCGGCATTTATCTGAACAATTCTACTGTGGCAGATGATATCGAAAGTAAATATATCACCCTCTATGATTACCTGTCCGAAGAGATCAGCAAGATACCTCCCGGAGCAAACGGCGTGATCTTTACCCCTTGGCTCCACGGTAACCGCTGCCCGTTTGAGGACTCCAATGCAGGAGGGATGTTTTTCAACATCAGGATCGAAAACGGCAAGAGAGATATGCTCCGCGCGGTTTTGGAGGGGATTTGTTATCATCTGCGTTGGCTGTTGGAATGCGAGGAGAAAAAGGTAAAAACATCCGATACGATTCGATTTGTCGGCGGAGGCGCATTATCTCCCGTTACCTGCCAGATGCTGGCGGACATTACGGGAAGGACGATAGAGACCGTCGACAACACCCAAGAGATCGGCGCGATCGGAACGGCGCTCGTTGTCGCAGCGGGTATCCAAGGCGAGGATGTGCTTGCGTTATCGCGTCGGTTGGTAAAACCCAATCATGTATACATTCCTGATCCCGGGAACAAGAAAACATATGAACGCAGCTACAGAGTTTTCAAAAACCTCTACAAGTCTAACGCCTCGAATTTTAAGAATATAAACGCAGGCGTCAGAAGTTGAATAAATGCAAAGAACAAACCGGAGGTGTCAAATTCGTGGATCAATAATACAAAGGAACACCGGTTCAAAGCACTCATATTTTTCCTGATGATTCGCGTATCTTGTAAAATATCGATGTTTGACAGGTGAAAACATATATTTTGATCCTATCTTATCCTAAGAGCCTTCTCTATTCCTAGTTTAGCAGCTCAAATTTTGATACCTTGTATTGTATTCTGATGGAAGGTGTATTATTTCTCATGAAGGTGATCGGTAATGAAAACAAAAAAGAAAGGCAATAACTGGACGGCTTACTACAACCCCGAAACGGGGCGTTACTTCGCTGAGATTATGTACACCAGTCGTGAGGGACGTGAGCAATTCGACTATGAGATCACAAAAGATATTTACAGTCGGTTGGGTACATTCGAAGATGATATCGACAACGAAAGATTGATCAAGACGGCAAGAATGATATCCATTATTCTCATGATTGTGATGCTATTCAGCCTGACCGCTGTTATTGCATCTGCTGAGGAAGCGCCTCAAAAACCTTCAATTATGTTGCTCTCGGGGACAGTATCGCCTCCGGCTACGGCTTGACTGCACCCGGTACGGCATATGGCCCGGCTCTTATATTGAGCGAGGAACTCATCGCGAATCCGGTTCAGGGCGCTTATGCTCATGTATTCGGTGAGCGTCTGGCTGAAATCGGCGCAGAGTACGGCTACACCACCACGGCCACCAATCTTCCCTCTACCGCTTACCGCGCGGAGGATGTCGCGAAGACGATCACTACTCCCGGTTATGAAATGTGGCGATGTAGACGGAGACGAAGCTGTCACCGTTCTCGACGCAACCTATATTCAAAGGTGGCTGGCGGATCTGCCATCTGTCGACAACATCGGTAAGCCGAAATAACGAAATCAAATCAAATCATCAGCTTTACCGGATGTGCTTTTGTCTCCGTATAAATAGCGACTTATTAATATAATCGTTTATATAATAAGGATAGTACCCATGACTAAGGAGGAAAGATGATGAAACATATCGTAAAACAAACTTTGGCGTTTATGCTGATCGCGGTGATGATGACCGTAATGCTTTCGGTTGGCGCTGCTGCCGCCGATGATACGAACCTACCGGATGATGCAGATGTCAGCGGTCTGTTAGGCGACGTGGATGGTGACGGCTCTGTCACGATCACAGACGCAACGTTCATCCAGCGTGTGGTGGCAGGTTTACCGATTTCGGATGAATTCAACGAACGGCTTGCCGATGCGGATGAAGACGGCGAAATCACAATCACGGATGCAACCTTTATCCAAAGGTGGCTTGTCGGACTTTCGTCCAATCCGAATATCGGAAACCCGAAGGGTGAAGAGGTCTATAACACAAGAATAAGCGACGACAGCTATAATACGGAATTAAAAATCAGCGATAAGGTCGACAGTAAGCTGTGCTCTATCTGTTATTCAAAAATTGATGATATAGTCTTAGAACCCAAGCCGGACGCTGCCTACTATTTTGAAGTTGCAGACAAAACCGTTGCCAACCTTGCCGCTAACCGCACAAAACTCTACTCGGTGAGCGAGGGCAGCACGACTGTCGATGTTTTTGAAGAGTATGACAACAATACAAATATGCTCGGTACGATCAACGTAAGCGTGGTTAAAGCTAAGATGGGTGAAATTGCCGATAGCTCCATGTTGCAATATGACGGCGATGAGTTCGGACCCCAATTATTGAAAGCAAATTTCGGCAAATCCGAGTTTGATGCAGGAGCAGCGATTAAAAAGGTACTTGTCGATAACAAAGAACTCGGTACCAAATTCACAGAGGACGACTTTACAGTAACATACCAGTCCTCAAAAGAAAAGGTTGCAACCGTCAACGAAGAGGGCGTTGTTTCAGCTGTCGGAAACGGAGAATCCGACATCAGTTTCAGAATCAGTTTCACGGACGGTTCCACCTACGACAGCATCCTCCCCGTACAGGTAACCGGCAAAGCAATCGAAACGGTAGACGGTTATACGATCGATAATATCCGGGATCATGTTGTCGGTCTCAATACACCTGTCGAGCTTGCCGACGGCACAAAGACGCCGCTGATCAACTTCGACAACGCCGCCACCACTCCCGCACTCGAGGCGGTGCGCGACGCGATCAATGAAGAGCTTGAGATGTACGGCTCGATCGGACGCGGCTTCTCTCAAAAGTCCAACCATTCGACCGATGTTTATAACAGTGTGCGTGACAAAGTGCTGGAATTCTTTACAGCCGACCCTGAGCTTTACACCTGCTTCTATGTCAACTCTACAACCGACGGACTGAACAAGCTCGCCTCCGCCCTTATTGAGAGCGAGGACGATATTGTTCTGACGACCCGTATCGAGCATCACGCAAACGATCTGAGTTGGCGTGAAAGGTGCAAGGTGATCTACGCCGAGGTCGACGAACAGGGCAGGGTCATCTACGACGATATAGAAAAACTCTTGCAGGAGAACAACGTCAAGATCGTTTCGATCTCAGCTGCTTCCAACGTAACAGGCTATGTCAACGATGTACACAGGGTCGCAAAGCTGGCTCACCAATACGGAGCTCAGATTGTTGTAGACGGCGCTCAAATCGTAGCCCACAGAAAGTTCGAAATGATGGGTGACCTAAACGATCCCGATGACGATATCGACTATTTCGCTTTCTCGGCACATAAGATGTATTCCCCCTATGGCGGTGGTGCGGTAGTCGGACTGACTGATACCCTTAACAAGCATATGCCTGAGTTCTACGGCGGCGGTACGATCACCGTAGTCGGCGATTACTGGCAGTATTACAAGACCGCTCCCGCAGCTTACGAGGCAGGTTCGCCCAATTATCCGGGCGTCGTCGGCTTAGGAAAAGCGATCGACGTTCTCTCTACGATCGGTATGGATAAGATCGAAGCTCACGAGAAAGTGCTCAACCGCAAAATCATCGACGGACTGAAAACGCTTCCCAACGTCATCATATACGGCGATACCGAGAACATAAGTGACAGAGTAGGCGTTATCACATTTAATTTCAGCGATATCAATACCTACTATATCTCTAAGAAACTCTCTGAACTCGGCGGCGTTGCAACAAGGCGCGGCGCGTTCTGTGCTCATCCGTATGTATGGCGTTTAATGGGGATCAGCGACGAAAAAGCGAAGACATTTGCCAATTGCACTGATGTCAATACCGCCGGTATGGTCAGAGTCAGCTTCGGTATCTATAACAACGAGGCAGAGGTTGACAGATTCCTTGAACTGATGCCGTCCGTTATGGAGGCCGCCAAGGCTGAACAAAATCCTCTGATTGTAGTTGAATACTAAGCTGAAAACCAAGCAGAAGCATGAACAGCAGACACTATCGTGCAACTGAATTTGTCAACAAAGATTTGATTTATACATAAGAGCAATAACCTGATCCCTTCACTCCATCAAGAAAGCGCGCGCATCCGGCGCGTCCGCTTTCGTATACCCATCGCTCGTGCGCGCGCAGCGTGCAACTGAGCGGGGATTATAAATTGTTTTTTTACTGAATAAGAAACGAGCAGTTTCCTATAAAGAAATAAAGACCGCATTGACAAGCCGTTTTTGGCTATCAATGCGGTCTTTTCGTTATCACAGCAGGAACTGATCAAATCCCGTTACTTCCATGATTTCTTTCACGCTGTCGGTTGTTCCCACCAGCTTGAACCGATCCTTATCATCCAGAGCTTTATACATGATAAGAAGCACCCTCAATCCCGCAGAAGAAATATACGACATCTTCTCTACATGAAGCTCTATTGCTTTCACTCCGTCTGCCTTTTGGAATTGCTCCAAAAGCTCGGGAGCGGTGATGGTATCCACCCTGCCTTGGATCCGGGCTGTAAACTTACCGGCCTTAAACTCGGACTTGACACGAAACGGCATATCCTGAGTGGTTTTCGTTTCGCTATTATCCTTAACAGTCAGTTCCCAGAAACACATACCTCGGAACACATCCCGAACCCTTGCGTCTTCTGCGCTCGCCGGAGCGAGAACGCCGAAACGGTCGGGAAGATAATCACCCATAACGATCTCTTTGACTTCAAAACCCATTTTTCCAATGAAGGTCTTGATCTCCTCGTCGGTTCCTTTAAAGATAATGTTATCATTGAACTTAACATCGGCCGCAGTACCGGCAGCTTTTTTCGTAATGGCGGTGTATAGCGTGACAAGCCCCGGGTCGTTGTCCAGAACAGCGGAAGCGATCGCGGAATCGTTAGTATAGTAAGCACGATCCACGATGATCCAACTGCCGCCGTGCTTCTGTAGGATACGGCGGATATTGGAGAAGACCTCTTCCAGCTCCTGTTGTGTAAAGTACATCAAAAGGCCCTCTGTGGTGATCAGAAGCTCTTTCCTTTCACCCTCCAGCGGAGCTGCCATAGAGTCATAGTTGGTGGCGTCCACTGCAGCGTAATGAACATTCTTATCACCACCGTTTATTTTTGCGGCAGCGGGGCCGATGTCATCGATTACAGCAGGGAGGTCAAAGCCATAGTAAGCCCTTCCCTGACGAGACATCTTGATGCCTCGTGCGGTATACCCGCAGGGGAGGTCTACGACGCTCCTGTCTGAGAAAGACTTGATAAGATTGTTGACGATCTGAAAGCGGGAATCGGTCAAGACGGTATATATGGGAAACAGCTGCTTCACCTTCTCCGCCAACTCCGATGGAACTCGCTTGTTGTCCTTCTGATCGGCAAATCCTCCGAATCCCAGAGCCTCGAGAAGCTGTCGGGAGTCTTCATCGCCTGTGACAGCATGTAACTGTATGCAGGATTTCGCGGTATTGAATACGGGATTCACGATTTCTCTTAATTCTTGTACATTGTCCATCATTATCGTTCCTTTCACAATTAATTATCGTAATCAACGATTATATTCATTATACAGAGCATCAAAAAAACAGCAAGCATTTTTTGCGTTCACGGACGATGACAGAACATCTCAGATTCTTATAAGTTGAATAAGGGAGTGTCTATACATAGACAAATCTTGCTATTCAAAGAATCTTCTTTTATTTCTTTCAGAACTGAACTCTGCTCTCTCAGGAAACCGTGAAAATTCAATCTCAAAGCACTCGATATTTTCACAAAAACTACCGGTTCTTTTGACCGCGAATACTACATGATCGAAGGCGTGTCTGTACCTGTCCTCCAGTAATATGTTACGGAATGCTTTTGAAACGATTTCCGGAGGATTGTGAAACGCTCCGCATCCGAATGCGCCCAACACCAACGCTTCCGCTTCATGCTCGATTGCCGATTCCAGAATGTTGCGGATTCTGGAATCAAAGATATGATAAAGCTGTTCATCAAGCGGCAAATCATCTTTGCTCTTAAACCACGGAGCTGCACAAGTGATAACATCTATCTGATACCAATCCTCTGTATACGCCTGCCCTTGTCGGGTATCTACGCGAAAAACCGTAACGCCTTCAGAATAGATGATTCTGTCAGAGGCTGAAAACGCTCTGCGATCATTGCGCATCAACAATCTTCTGTGATAATCATAATACGGTTTTGCTCTGTCGGAACTTAAGCAGGGATAAAGATTTGACGCTCTGCACAAATACTCCTCTTGCGCATTCGCACCCCGCCAAACGCCGCCTCCTGCTTCGACAGGATTTGCAAAATTCAACACAGCAGTCTTTTTCCCTTGTTTGCTGAACAATTCAGCAGCCTGCAAGGTTAATCCTTCTGCAAAGGTTACGGCAGCCTTTGCGTAATACGGATTCCTTTTTGATACAAAGCCCTCACCGATAACGCCAGTCGCTTTTATTGCTTCCTTTGTAGCTTTATTCAGCTGTCCGTTACTGTCAATCAAACTGAGATTCTCTTTGAAAATTGCAATGTTATCCATTTGTTTTTCCCAATCCGTCTACAGCGCTCAGCCCTGTCTTTCGATCACCAGACAGGTGACGTTATCCTTGCCGCCGTTTTCGATCGCTTTTTCCACCAGATCCAGCGATACCGCATCAGAGCTTTCTTTCAGGATCGCAAAGATCTCATCGTCGCTGCACATATCATACAGACCGTCGCTGCACAGCAAGAGCTTTTCTCCCGCGCGCAGTGTGAGCGGTTCATACGCCTCGGGCTTCAGCCCCTCGTTGTCG
>OMTA01000057.1 GCA_900313895.1 uncultured Eubacteriales bacterium
TGTATCCAGGTTCAAGCCATATCGGCCCTTGTTATCATTGAGGAACCGCAGCGCCGTCATTACGTCCGCTATCTGATGGATGAGCGTAGTGTCCGGTATGCGGCGATAACTGAGGCTTACCACGGCATAGCCCATCCGGGCCCATTCGTGGTTAAACCAGGCGTTTACCGTCTTGTACGAGGCAAACAGGCCGCCGCCGTGGATATTGACGATGACGGGGATATCGGCAGCTGCGCCTTGGGGCCTGTAAATATCAAAAAGATGTCCTGCATCCCCATCATCCATGTACGGGATGTCGGAAAGAATTTCCAAATCGGAGGTGTCATAGTGCTGCTTCCGGAGCCTCACAGCGTCGTGGGTTTCCAAAAGGAAACGCCCCAGCAGGGCCATCAGTTTTGACATGGTGTTGTTGATTGAAAAGATGGATTCATGTGCTTTTCCATAGTCATAATCATGCCCACTACGCCAAAGTAGTCCCGCACGCCTTCCGAAACGCCGTTGGATTTGAGATAGACGTTATAGAACCAGTTCTGTACTTTTTCTATCCAGCCGACTTTTTTCCCTCTCCAGTAGGTTCTGGATTCGGTATAATCTTTTTTTGCCCGTTCGCAGATTGCCTCCGTCCAGGCCATGAATTCGTCCTCAGGAAGCAGCCCACCGGCATTGGAGAGCACATAAGGAAGGACGGCGAGGTATCCGCTGTAACGAACGGCGGCATTCCCGGATTCCCGGCAACAGGCATAGCCCCAGAAAGAGGCTTCCGCCTCGCTGGTTACACCCGCAAGATGTCCCATTTCGTGGGCGACCACATAAGGATACTCGTGAGGAAGGAGGTCCCGGTTGACCTGGGATTCGCAGAAGAACGGACCCATATAGCCCTGTACCATCACGGCCGAAAAGAGAGGGTTCAGAAGGGGCTTCTTTACGCCCTGCCACTTCCGGAGAGGGACATAGCCGTAGGAAGTCACTTTCGAGGAATAGTACTCCCTCACCTCTTCCTGCAGGGCCTTGTCGTCATAGCCATCGGCCTCCAGGGCGGCGAGGTTGAGCTCTTCCGAAAAACGTTCCAGAAAATCCATGAACGCCTCCCTGTCATAATGGATACTCCGGATTCCGTTTCTTGCGTAGAGCCCCGTCCTGTAGTAATTGTTTCCCCAACCCATATAGCACCACACATAGAGCCACATCACCACCGTGGCAGTCTTTCCCAGCCAGCGCGTAAAGCCTTCCTTCCGCCTGACGGCCTTCACGAGGATATCCACCAAAATGACGATGAAAGCAATAACGACTATCTCCTCAAGGGAAAAGGGCAGACGGGCTCCGAGCCAGGAAAGAACGGTACTTATCGCGGGATAAAGCCGCGTGGCATAAAAGTCCGCCACGCTTGTCCACAGGCGGCAGGCAATGCAGAATACCAGCAAAAGCAGTCCTATGGCGGTTCTTTTCTTCATCGCATCAGTAAAGATAAGCAAATTCCGTCACATCCCCAAAAGCCATCAAGATTTCCTGCCGGGCCTCAGTATCATGAACACAACGGCGGCGACGCAGACAAGGATGCCGGCGGCCATTTTCAGGCTTATCGGCTCTCCGAACATCACCGTACCTATCAGGATGGCGGTCAGCGGCTCGAATACGCCCAGGACAGAAGTTTTGGTGGGGCCGATGCAGCGGGAAGAGATGGCCAGGGTGAGCATGGAAATCATGGTGGGAACCAGCGCCAGGCCGGTCAGGTTGAGCCAATCGGCCCCGGAGTCGATGCCCTCCAGCAAGTCGCCGCCCTGGATGCCCCGGATGGCTGCGAAAAGGATTGTTCCGGTCAGGAGGGCATAGAGGGTGAGCGTGTGCTCCGATACCTGCTTGATGCGCTTGCTCCTGTTTACGATGACGAGGTAGAAGGCATAACTGAGCGCGGCGCAGGTGGCCAGAAGGTCAACAAAACTTCATCCGCTGTTCGCTTGACCCATATCCCGACCGGTATTGTCGTCGCGTCACAGGTCGAGCGTTCCCAGTACCAGAACCGTGACGTCGCGATGAAAATGCTGGTTTCAAAGCTCATGGAAATCAAAGAGAGGGAACATCTTGAGAAGATCGAGGATATCAAGGGCGTCCAGAAAGAGATCACCTGGGGCTCTCAGATTCGATCCTATGTTTTTATGCCGTACACACTCGTTAAGGATCACCGTACTTCCTTTGAGACCGGTAATATCAACGCCGTGATGGACGGCGATCTTGATGGATTCATCAACGCTTATCTCAAAGCGCTGTCACTCGGCGAACTTGAAAAATAACAGCAACAGCCTCCCATGATCGGGAGGCTGCTTTACTGTACGTTATTTGATGATCTCTACCGGGATCGCGAGCCATTCTCTGACAAAGTAAGAAGGATAAGCCGCGATTGCCGCGGGTCGTTTGTTGATGGTATTGATCGGCGTGATCTTCAAGCTGCTGTCGTTCTTATGCGCGATGATCCGCGCTCTGAGCTGATGATAACTATCGGAAACGATGGCGATATCTCTGTTCAGCTCGTGATTCTCAATGATCTTTAATGAGAATCGGATATTCTGATCGGTATTCCTCGCCTGATCCTCACGATAGATCCTATCGGGCGCAACGCCTTCATTAACGATATTCTCATACATCGATTGTGCCTCGGTGATGGGCTCATTATCGCCCTGACCGCCGGTAACGACCGCTTTTGCATCGGGATTCTCTTTCAGATAATCCGCCGCAGCGTCGATCCTTTGCCATAACACTGAGCTTGGGCCGGATTCCTTGACATGAGCGCCCAGCACGATCGCCGTCGCATTCTCGTTATTTGACCACGGGATCATCGCGTAAACCATGAACGTAGACACGACAACGCAGTAGATGATAACCGCACTTGCGCCGATCTGCACGATCCTCAGCAATACTTTAGTCGATTTCTTTTCACACAATTGACGTTTGATACGATGATACACCTTCGCAAAAGCGGTTCTGAATAGAATCGCCGCGCACAAGAGAATTCCGACGATACATCCGATGTGCCAGATCCCCCAAACGCTCGGAATAATAAACCATACGAGGAATACTGCGGCAATCACAGCGAGTATGATCCGGATAATGCGTTTGATCATGCGTCCTGAGCCGCTCTCAGCGCTTTCGCCAGCTGATCGGGGCAGGAGGTACCGCGACCCGCACAGTCGATCCCTTCCAGCTTTTCGATCGCTTCATCGACATCCATCCCTTTTACAAGGGCGCTGATACCCTGTGTGTTACCGTGACATCCGCCGATAAAGCGGCAATCCTTGATCACATCGTCCTCGATTTCAAGTTGGATCATGCGCGAACAGACCCCGCGCGGGGTATAGGTGTATTTCATATTCTTTCTCCTTATCTTTTCCTTTGAAAAAAGCCTGCAAAAGCAGGCTTTGGAGCGGATAACGGGGCTCGAACCCGCAACATCAACCTTGGGAAGGTTGCGCTCTACCATTGAACTACATCCGCGTCTTCTTCAAAGTATATCCCAATTTACGGATGAAGTCAAGCGAAGGTTGTCAAAAACTCTGCGTATTTTTCCAAAAAGAGTGGAACTCCGCTGTTTTTTGTGCTATACTGTATGGGAATCGATACAGAAAGGAGCTTATTATGTCTTATCAGATCAATCTCGGACAATGGAATAGCGTGTTTGCGGTTCCGTCAGCATTGGTGGATAAGCATATCAAGCTCGCGTCCGAAGCGCAGCTCAAGGTGATCCTGTATCTGTTACGCCACAGCGGGGAAGAGATCACGTCAGAATCTCTGACAAAAGCATTATCCATCTCTTCACAAGAGCTTGATAACGCAATCGATTTTTGGAAAGAACGCGGTCTGATCACAGAGAGAGGTGCTTATTTAGCGCCTCCCGCCGTAACCTCTGATTCTGATACAGCTCCGCTGGTGATTGAAAAAGCAAAACCGGCGCCCGAAAAGCATACACCCGTCTCCCGGGCGGTCAAGCCGGATTCAGCCTTTGTTGCGAAGATCATGCAGCAGGACAGCAATCTCGTCGGGTTGTTGGATGAAGCCCAGACCGTACTAGGAAAACCGCTGTCCCCCGGCGATACCGCTACACTGGTCATGCTGTATACCACCTTCGGTCTGCCCTGCGAGGTACTCGCTTTATTGATCAACTATATCGCGTCTACCTCAAATCCAAGCATCCGTGCCGTCGAGCGACTCGGTACCGCGTGGTCGGATAAAGGGATCCATACCGTTGAAGGCGCTGAGGCGGAGATCGAACGCATGACAAAATCCTCTGAGGCATGGGGGAGAGTGTCTGCCCTACTTGGTATCCGTAATGTCGGAAAGCCTACCAAATCGCAGCAGGAGCACGCCTATTGCTGGACGGTCACATGGGGCTTTAACGACGAGATGATCGTCGAAGCCTACGAAAGATGCGTCAATACCAAAGGAGAGTATAATATCAAATACATCAATGCGATCCTGAAAAAATGGTTTGAAAAACGGATCTTCTCATTAGACGAATTACAAAAATCCGAAAGCGGAGCGAAAAAAGCCGCCAAATCCAAGCCCTCCTCAAAAGGTTCCGTCTTTTCAACAGAAAACGCGTCCTTTGACCTCTCTAAATACGAGAAACAAAGCTTATTTGACGATTAACGAAAGGTGTCATTATGCCGTATTCCAACGATATCCTGATCAGAGCAAAAGATATACTTGCCGAACGCAGGCTCAACGCGGTCAGAGCAGCTGACTATAAACGCGAGCAATTGTATACGCAGGAGCCGCGCCTGCGAGAGATCGATCGCGAATTATCACAAATCGGGATCGATACCGCAAAAACAATTCTGAAATCCGATGATTCCCGAGTGGATATGCAGGAGCTTGCCGATCGCAGCTTGAAACTGCAAAATGAGTACAATGAGCTCCTTGAAAAGCTGGGTTTCCGATCTTGTGATCTGGAGCCTGCGTATCATTGTGATCAATGCTCCGATACCGGCTATATCGAAGAGAATAACCGCACGATCGTATGCGATTGTCTGAAAAAGCTGATGTCCGATATTGCTTGTGAACAACTCAACAGCGATTCTCCGCTCAAGCTGTGTACCTTTGATTCGTTCAAGCTCGATTATTACAGCGATCAACCCGATCAAAGCGGCAGTATCCCGCTGAATCGTATGTCAAAGATCTTCAACTATTGCGTCGATTATGCCGATCATTTTTCGCTCAATTCCCGCAGCATTGTGATGCGCGGCGCGACAGGACTCGGTAAAACCCACCTCAGCCTTGCAATTGCGAACGAGGTCATCCGAAAAGGGATGTCTGTTGTCTATGTTTCCGCACCCGATATCCTTTCTCGTCTGGAACGCGAGCATTTCAGTTATCAGTACAGGGAAGAGGAAGGCACCTTCAACTCACTGATAAAGTGCGATCTGCTGATCATCGATGACCTCGGCACAGAGTTTATCTCGCAATTCAGCGTTTCCGCGGTCTATAACATCTTCAATTCCAGAATCCTTTCTGGAAAGCCGATGATTATCAACACCAACCTTTCCGTCAACGAATTGCTGACGACCTATTCACAGAGGTTTGTATCCCGCATGATGGGCTCATGTGATAAGCTCGATTTTATCGGCGAAGATATCCGTCCTCGGTTGAGAAAGTAAAACAATATTGTAAGAATTTTATATTTGTACTTGACAACTGAAAAAAATCGGCTATAATAATAAAAGTGCAATGCGGAATTGTGTAAGGGTAGCACAGCAGACTCTGACTCTGTATGTCTGGGTTCGAATCCTAGTTCCGCAGCCAATGGCCCCGACACTCTCGGGGCTGTTTTTTCGAGGTGTGGCGCAGTTTGGTAGCGCGCTTCGTTCGGGACGAAGAGGTCGCAGGTTCAAATCCTGTCACCTCGACCAGTATGAGTGTTCATAACGGATTCAGGTTATGGACACTCATTTTCTGTTTCGGTATATTATTTGAATTTGGCTTTACAAATTATATGCTCGCTCAAGCATTAGACTAATATATTGAAACTGCCTGTCTAACGTGTTACAATTACCGGAATAAAGACGATTTTATCTACCCGACACTTATGTCTACCGCAGAAAAACGACTTTTTCTCACTTTATGTCGTGTTCAAAAGCTGTGGTTTGAGTTATGATTTTTGTCAGGAAAGGAGAAAAAACGTATGGATCAAAAAAGGATCGGCTCATTCTTGCGAGAGTTGAGAACAGAAAAAGGCTTGACGCAGGAACAGCTCGCCGAAAAGCTGAACGTTTCGGGCAGGACTGTGTCACGCTGGGAAAACGGCAACAATATGCCCGACTTATCAATCATTGTTGAGCTTGCGGATTTTTACGACATTGATATTCGCGAGCTTCTTAACGGAGAAAGGAAAAGTGAAAAAATGAACGAAGATTTAAAAGAAACAAGTTTAAAAATGGCAGATTATGCAGAAGCAGAAAAGCAATTACTGACTAAAAGATTATGCATATTCAGTTTAATTGGATTGCTTTCTCTTTTAACTGCATTGGTATTTGTCGGACTAAAATTAGAGCAAATAAATGCTTTGCTTGAATGTATAGAATATACATGCTTTGGTCTTGCTGTTGGGGCATTGATTTCAGGTATATTCTTCTCCACAGGTGTGCTCGCTAAGATCAGAAACAATCCGAAAGGAAGAAGATTTGCTAAATCAATCGGTTTTATTGCCGCTATAATAACAATTATATGTGTAGTAATAAGCGCTGTTCTGTCTATTAAATAAATCCGCAATGAACACTCGCACCAAATAAAAGGGACTGCTTCGGCAGTCCTTTTTATTTGGTCGAATAGGAATGTGACAGGATTTGAAAGGGCGTTAAGAAAACAGTCCAGTGGACTGTTTTTAGCCCGTGGAGATGATGATGCTTTCGTCAGGAGCAGCGTGCATAAGACGAGATGTATTTTATCTTCATAACCAACGTCGTTACCTCGACCAAGGTAAAACAATGACAGGATTTGATAAATAAATGCAAATAATTCTCTATCTTTATTGCCTAATGATCCGATTACGGTTATAATATACCCATAAGGAAATACCCGGGGAGGCTCATGTGGAACATACTGATTTGAAATTTCAAGGTCTGACCGCCGAAGAAGTTGATCAACGCCGCAGGGAAGGCAAGGTCAATATTGCGACGACCGTTAAAACAAAATCCATCAAACGTATCTTTTACGATAACATCTGTACGCTTTTCAATCTGATCAACGTTATTCTGTTTATTTTACTGTTGATCGTCGGGTCATACAAGAACCTGCTGTTTATCGGTGTTGTCTTTTTCAATACCATTATCGGTATCGTTCAGGAGATCCGCTCCAAAAAGAGCGTCGATACCCTGACGATCCTGACCGAAAACAAGCTCGATGTCCTGCGCTCCGGCAAGATCGTTCAGCTATCCAAGGACGAGCTGGTATTGGATGATATCCTCATTCTGTCACGAGGCGATCAGGTTCCCGCCGATTGCGTGCTTGTCGACGGCGATTGTATGGCAAACGAAAGCCTTTTGACCGGTGAATCCGATCTGATCGATAAGAAAGTGGGCGACGAGCTGTTGTCAGGCAGCTTTATCTCTGCCGGAAGCTGCTACTGCCGTGTCAATCGCGTCGGCGCAGAAAGCTATGCCTCTAAGATCAACGCGGAAGCCAAGTACATCAAAAAGAACAATTCGCAGATCCTCAAATCGTTCAAAACGATCATCAATATCTGTACCGCGATCATTTTTCCGGTCGGTATCTTATTGTTCGTTTCAAAATTCTTTTGGAATCAACAAACTTTAAAAACCTCGATCGAAAGCACCGTAGGCGCGCTTGTCGGTATGATCCCGGCGGGCATGATCTTGTTGACCAGTACCGTCCTCGCGGTATCCGTTATCCGGCTCGCTAAGAAAAAGGTGCTTGTCAACGAGATGTATTGTATCGAGACTCTCGCGCGCGTTGATGTCCTGTGCATGGATAAAACCGGTACACTCACATCCGAGACGATGAATGTAGAGCGGGTTATCGATTTTGATTGCGACAGCAGTACCATCAA
>OMTA01000064.1 GCA_900313895.1 uncultured Eubacteriales bacterium
TTATTGACATTATCATTAATTAAAATACTGCTTAATGTTTGCACGATAATTTTTTCTAAATTTTCTAAAGTTAAATCATGTTTTACAGAAAAAGCAATTGGATATGATAAATAACTAATATCATCGTCATCGTTTGGATTTGTTTTTATTGGATATACATATATATTTTGGAGATAATCCGGAATAACTTCTTTTTCGATTTTATGCATTTTTCTTACTTTTAATTCTAATTCAGAAAATAAATACAGTCGTTATTCTGTATGATAATAAGGTGAAAAAATCGCCGTTTCTCAACGGCAAGATCGAAAGGCAGGTATTATTATGAAAATCGGATGTGTGAAAGAAATCAAAAACAATGAGTTCCGCGTGGGGCTGACCCCGGATAATGTCGCGTCATATGTCGCGGCGGGTCACCATGTCTATATCGAAAAGGGCGCGGGCGTAGGCTCGGGCTTCGCGGATACAGAGTATGTCAAGGCGGGCGCTTCGCTGATCGACAACGCTCCCGACGTATGGAACCTCGTCGATATGATGGTCAAGGTCAAGGAGCCGCTCGAGGAAGAATACGCGTATTTCCGCGAGGGACTCATCCTCTATACATATCTCCATCTTGCCGCGGATGAAAAGCAGATGGACGCGCTGCTCGACGGCAAGGTCAAGGCAGTCGCTTATGAAACGTTACAGGAGACCGACGGCTCTCTGCCGCTGCTCGCTCCGATGTCCCAGATCGCGGGTCGTCTGTCGATCCAGGAAGGCGCAAAGTATCTTGAAAAGCGTTTCGGCGGCGAGGGCATCCTGCTCGCGGGTGTTCCCGGAACACCCAAGGCGAATGTCGTTATCCTCGGCGGCGGTACCGTCGGCTTGAACGCCTGCAAGATCGCTGTCGGTATGGGCGCGAACGTCACGATCCTCGACATCAACCTCAAGCGTCTGGAGGAGCTTGATAACCTCTTCGGCGCACATATCCAGACGCTCGTCAGTTCTGAGAGCAATATCGAGCGCGTTTTGAAAGACGCCGATCTGGTCATCGGTTCGGTGCTGATCCCCGGCGCATCCACCCCCAAGCTCTTCAAGAAGAAGTATCTGCCGGAGATGAAGGAAGGCGCGGTATTTGTCGATGTCGCGATCGATCAGGGCGGCTGCGGCGAGACCAGTCGTGTCACCACCCATGACGATCCCGTCTATATCGAGGACGGCGTAGTTCATTACTGTGTCGGCAATATGCCCGGTGCTGTTCCGAGAACCAGCACCATCGCTCTGACTAACGCTACTCTGCGCTACGGCCTTGAGATCGCGAAGAACGGTCTGGAGGCTGCCTGCAAGGAAAGCGACGTCATCGCATCCGGCGTGAACTGCTACCTCGGCAAGATCACGAACGAGAACGTAGCAAAGGCGCACGGCCGCGAGTGTACCGCGCTTGATTCGCTGATGTAATAATACAGACATAAGGAAAGCCGGACTGCTGAGCAGTCCGGCTGATTTTATGATATTGCTTTTTGAGATCAGTCTTCTTCTTTGGTTTTGATCACAAAGCGGAAGATGATCGCCGCCGCGGCAGCGCCGACCAGCGGGCCTACAAGGAATACCCAGTATGCGCCCATAGCAGTTGCGTCACCCGCGAAGAGCTTGACCAGAGCAGGTCCGAAGGAACGAGCGGGGTTGACAGAGGTGCCGGTGAAGTAGATGCCGAAGATATGTACCAACGTCAGGGTGGAACCGATCACAAGGCCGGCGACCTTTTCGAATTTCTTCTTTGAGGTAACGCCGAGGATCGCGAGAACGAAAACAAAGGTAAGGATCGCTTCGATCAGGAGCGAGCGCTTCCAGCTACCCGCAAAGGTTTCGGAAGCCTTGAACCAACCGTTGGTGCCGAGGCTCGTGTTGAATCCGACCAGAGCGCCGAGGATAGCCGCGCCGGCAGTCGCGCCGGTAAACTGAGCGATCAGATAAACGAAGAACTCGCCGATGCTCATACCGCCGTTGATCAGAACGCCGAGGGAGACAGCGGGGTTGATGTGGCATCCGGATACGTTGCCGATGGAATATGCCATCGCGACGATGACCAGACCGAAAGCAACCGCAGTCAGGATGTACGCCGCGTTGGGCTTATCGGAGCAACCCAGGACGGTAGCGGTTCCGCAGGCGAGCAGTACCAGCACAAAGGTGCCGATAAATTCAGCGCAGAATTTTTTGACTAATTGCATATTTTACTCTCCTTTATAATGATTTGGATAGTAACATCTGTTACAGTTATATCATAACAAAAGAAATTGAAAATTGCAACCGATTTTTGTGATGTTTTGATAAAAGTTTTTTGTTATACCGTGATCAGTCCGGTGTAGCCTGCAACGATCCCCGCGCCTGCCGAAAGCACGATGATAAGGATCGGGTTGAGCTTTTTATAGAGCAGCAAAAACAGCATCAGCGCAAAAAGGATGATGATGAACCAGAAGTTTGCGCTGAGCAGCTCCGCCCCGAAAAAGCCCTCAAAGGTGAAGCCGTTCGGGAAAAGTACATCGTAGCCGACATTGAGCACGGTCGCGCCGATCAATCCGACGACGGTGCTTTTCAGCCCCAGCATCACGCCGCGTACGCTCAGGCTCTCCTTGAATCTTTCGTAGCATTTTGCGATGATCAGGATAATGATGAACGGCGGCAGTACCAGTCCGACCGTTGCGCAGATCGAGCCGAGGATCCCGCCGACTTCGCTGCCGACATAGGTGGAGATATTCACGGCAAAAGCGCCGGGGGTGCTTTCGGAAACGGCGATAAAATCGACCAGCTCGGTGACACTCAGCCATCCGTGCTTGAGGACGGTCTCTTCGATGAAGGGGATCATCGCGTAGCCGCCGCCGAAGGTCAGCGCGCCCATCTTGAAAAACTCGAGGAACAGCAGGAGATAAACGCTCACAGCTCACGCCCCCTTTTCTTTGCGATCAGGGTCGCCGCAAGTCCGATGACCGCCGCCGAGAGCAGCACGACGATGACGTTAGCCGAGAAGAACGCGACCGCGATCAGTGACGCCGCCATGATACAGTACGCCACGATGTTGTGGGGCGACTTTTTGAACATGGAGATGACCGCCTTGATCAAGAGCGCCAGTACGCCGGCACGGATGCCGAAGAAGGCATAGCGGATGACCTCCAGCTCCTCAAACCGTCTGAGGAACAGCGAGATCACGTAGATGATGACGAACGACGGCAGTACAACGCCGAAGGTCGCGCAGAACGCGCCCAGCAGCCCCGCCACCTTGTAGCCGATGAAGGTCGCCGCGCAGATAGAGATCGGGCCGGGAGTGGATTCGGACAGCGCGATCACGTCGATCAGATCGTCGGGTGCGATCCATTTTTTCTTTTTCGAGGTTTCGTTCTCGATGATCGGGATCATTGCGTAACCGCCGCCGAAGGTGACGACGCCGATCTTCATGAACGTCAAAAAAAGCTGTAAACACAGCCTGAACTTTTGTTTCATAGGTCAATTCTTTTGCTGAAGGAATTCAGTCAATTAATAAACTACCGGCTGCCGACTAGTTTTGCTTTTCAACGATCTTGTAATCGTCGCTGAAGCGGAAGTACGGACAGCTGTTATCGCTGCCGCTCATAAAGCGCGCGAGGTCATCCTCGTCGAGATTGACCGCGCACTCATAGTCGTCGTACGCTTCATTATAGTTATAGTATGCGCAAAATTCACAGCTTGTTTTTCCTGCCATATTGATCACCGAATTGATTATAGCAAGAAAGCGCAAATTTTTCAACATCAATTGCGCAAAACCTGTTGCAATCATCCCGCTTTTTCGGTATACTGATGATAACACTTATGTCAGGAGATGATTCCAATGAAAATTACAAACGACATCAAATATGTCGGCGTGAACGATCATAATATCGATCTGTTTGAGGGTCAGTATATTGTTCCCAACGGCATGGCGTATAATTCCTATGTGATCATGGATGAGAAGATCGCCGTCATGGATACCGTGGATCAGCATTTCGGCGACGAATGGCTGAACAATCTGAAGGGCGTTTTGGGTAACCGCGAGCCGGATTATCTGGTCGTCCAGCATATGGAGCCCGACCACAGCGCCAACATCGACAACTTTTTGAAGGTTTATCCCAATGCGACCGTCGTTTCTTCCCAAAAGGCGTTCGCTATGATGCTGAACTTCTTCGGTACCGAGTATGAGGACAGACGCATCGTCGTCAAAGAGGGCGACACCCTCGAGCTGGGTTCTCATACGCTGAATTTCGTCGGCGCGCCGATGGTTCACTGGCCTGAGGTTTTGATGACCTACGAAAGCACCGATAAGGTCTTATTCTCCGCCGACGGCTTCGGCAAGTTCGGCGCACTGGATGTAGAGGAAGACTGGGCGTGCGAGGCAAGACGCTACTATATCGGTATCGTCGGCAAGTACGGCGCGCAGGTACAGAACGTTCTGAAAAAAGCGGCGGGACTTGAGATCGACATCATCTGCCCGCTCCACGGCCCGATCCTGACCGAAAATCTCGGCTACTATCTCGATCTGTACAACACATGGTCAAGCTACGGCGTTGAGACCGACGGCATCATGATCGCCTATACCTCCGTATACGGCCATACCAAAAAGGCTGTCGAGCTGCTTGCCGATAAGCTCCGCGCCAACGGCTGCCCGAAGGTCGCTGTCAACGACCTCGCCCGCGAGGATATGGCAGAGTGCGTCGAGGACGCGTTCCGTTACGGCAAGATCGTCCTTGCGACCACTACCTACAACGCCGATATCTTCCCCTTTATGAAAGAGTTCATCAACCATCTGACCGAGCGCAACTTCCAGAACAAGACCGTCGCCTTCATCGAGAACGGTTCATGGGCGCCGCTGGCTGAGAAAACCATGCGCAAGATGCTCGAAGGCTGCAAGCACATCACCTATACCGATCACCATGTGCATATCAAGTCCGCGATGAACGATAAGAACCTTGAGGAGATCGACGCGCTGTGCGCTGAGCTGACCAAGGATTATCTGGCAAAGCAGGACGAGACCGCGGATAAGAACGATCTGACCGCGCTCTTCAATATCGGCTACGGTCTGTATGTCGTGACCGCGCGCGACGGCGACAAGGACAACGGCTGTATCGTCAATACCGTTTCTCAGGTCACCAATACGCCCAACCGTATCGCGGTTTGTATCAATAAGAAGAATCTGACCCATGATATGGTCAAGAAAACCGGCATGATGAATGTCAACTGCCTGTCGCAGGAGGCGCCGTTTGAGGTCTTTGAACACTACGGCTTCCAGAGCGGCAGAGAGGTGGACAAAATCGTTGGCGACGGACTGCTCCGCTCGGATAACGGCGTCGTCTTCCTCGGCAAGTACATCAATTCCTTCATGTCCTTAAAGGTCGAGCAGGTCGTCGATCTCGATACCCACAGTATGTTTATCTGTGCCGTTACCGAGGCGCGTGTTCTGACCAACGTCGAGACCATGACCTATACCTACTACCAGAACTATGTCAAGCCCCGTCCCGAGACCGAGGGCAAGAAGGGCTGGGTCTGCAAGGTCTGCGGCTACGTTTATGAGGGCGAGGAGCTGCCGGATGACTTCATCTGCCCGCTGTGCAAGCACGGCGTAGCGGACTTTGAGCCGATAGGCTGATTTCAATTGACAGTTGACACTTGACAATGGATAATGAAGGGCGGGCTATGCCCGCACCCGAATCAAAAAATAAAGGAGAAATATTATGAAAAAGTATGTATGCAACGTATGCGGTTATGTTTATGATCCCGAAGAGAACAACGGCGTCGCGTTTGAAGATCTTCCCGATGATTATGTCTGCCCCCTCTGCGGCGTAGGCAAGGAAGATTTCAGCGAGGAATGATCCCCGATAATAACAGCGCATCACAGGGAGAGCTTCGGCTCTCCCTTTTGCTGTACAAAAATCCTCCCCTGCCATATCGGTAAGGGAGGATCTTTGAGAAAAAGAAGAATTTAGTGGTACGCTGATTGATCAATCCTGACCGGGAACCTTCGGCAGAGCTGCAAAGCCCGCTTTGAGGTCGTCGTCGGTCGGGATATAGTCGGACATCTCGCCGTTGTTGAACTTCTCGTACGCGACCATATCAAAGTAGCCGGTACCGGTCAAACCGAAGAGGATGGTCTTCTCTTCGCCGGTCTCCTTGCACTTGAGCGCTTCGTCGATCGCGACGCGGATCGCGTGGCTGGATTCGGGAGCGGGGAGGATGCCCTCACAGCGCGCGAACTGTTCCGCCGCCTCGAAGACGGAGGTCTGTTCGACCGCGGTCGCCTCCATATAGCCATCGTGGTAGAGCTGGCTGAGGGTGGTAGACATACCGTGGAATCTCAGACCGCCCGCGTGGTTGGCGGAGGGGATAAAGCTGCTGCCCAGCGTGTACATCTTCGCAAGCGGGCAGATCATGCCGGTATCGCAGAAGTCATAGGCGAACTTGCCGCGGGTGAAGCTCGGACAGGAAGCGGGTTCGACCGCGATGATGCGATAGTCGGCTTCGCCGCGGAGCTTCTCGCCCATAAAAGGAGCGATCAGACCGCCGAGGTTAGAGCCGCCGCCCGCGCATCCGATGATAAGGTCGGGCTTGACGCCGTATTTGTCAAGCGCCGCCTTAGCCTCCAGACCGATGACGGACTGATGCAGGAGCACCTGATTCAGAACGCTGCCCAGTACATAGCGGTAGCCGGGATTGGTGACCGCGACCTCGACCGCCTCGGAGATCGCGCAGCCGAGTGATCCGGTGGTGCCGGGATGCGCCTCGAGGATCTTTTTACCGATCTCGGTGGTCATCGAGGGAGAGGGAGTGACCTCCGCGCCGTAGGTGCGCATGACCTCGCGGCGGAAAGGCTTCTGCTCGTAGCTGACCTTGACCATGTAGACCTTGCAGTCAAGTCCGAGATACGCGCACGCCATCGAGAGCGCTGTGCCCCATTGACCTGCTCCGGTCTCGGTCGTTACGCCCTTGAGACCCTGCTTCTTGGCGTAGTACGCCTGAGCGATCGCGGAGTTGAGCTTATGGCTGCCCGAGGTGTTGTTGCCCTCGAATTTGTAGTAGATCTTTGCGGGAGTGCCCAGCGCTTTTTCCAGACAGTAAGCGCGTACCAGCGGCGCGGGGCGATACATCTTGTAGAAGTCCTGGATCTCCTGCGGGATGTCGATATAAGGGGTAGTGTCGTCCAGCTCCTGCTGAACCAGCTCTTCGCAGAATACCCCGCCGAGTTCTTCGGCGGTCATAGGCTGACCGGTACCGGGGTTCAGAAGGGGCGCGGGCTTGTTTTCCATATCCGCGCGCAGGTTATACCATTTTTTCGGGATCTCATCTTCGTTTAAGTAGATTTTGTACGGAATCTTATTTTCTGACATAATATTATTCTCCTTTGTGTGAATAGTAGGGGAGGACGGCCTCCCGGATGATAGGTTTTGACGATGGTGATGATCGCTTAACGCCATCGCTTGCTGAGAATAAAGTGCTTCATAATTCCCTCCAAGA
>OMTA01000082.1 GCA_900313895.1 uncultured Eubacteriales bacterium
GAAACTATATCATTACGGATATGGATTGCTATAGGATCTGTTTATTGTTCGGTAACAGTCCCCCCATCTATCATCCTACCGCTATGTTTAATCGGACGTTGGTGATTCTCCATCATATAAAATACCATGAGGAATACCGATATGCTCAGGACTATCGTATGTGGGTAAGTTGTTCTGAATATGCAAAGTGCGCCAATGTTCAGAAGTATCTGTTAAAGTATCGCGTGCACGAAAAAGCAATATCAACCTTCAAGTACAACGAACAAAATGATTGTGCGGTGCGAGTCATTCAAGAGCAGCTTGCTCCCTTGCATCTTGATTTGCCACAAGATATTAGATCTGTGCATTTCGGATATCTGAGGAGAGGGAATGGTATTGGCTTTAGCACTAAACTAAACGAGTGGATAAAAAAGATTATTAAATCAAATAAAAAATATAAAGTATACCATCAAAAAAAATTGGAAAGAATACTGTTAACCCGTCTGGCTTATTTTTGTTATTTGGAATCTAAAAACTATGGATTAATTATGCGATGTTATTTGCTTAAGCAACTGCCGATAAAAAGTAAGATTGCTTTGCTTCGATTTCTGTTTTTAGGCGACAATAATATCGTTTACAACAGGTTTGAAGGTACCATTGGCAAGAAACCGTAAATGGGCAAAAACTATCAACGATCGATCCACATCACGTTGATTGGATCAAAAATTGTGTATCCTTCTATTATCAGCAATTGAAACGCCCTAAAGGGAGCTTTGTTATGTTCAGAAATGTCAAGTAGGAACAAACAATAAATGAATCAAAGCGACAGCTGATTTGTGTCAACTGTCGCTTTTTTCTATGCTGTTTTCTCATGAGTGACCTGTTCAATATCGGTGAAAGCGTCGCGGAAGTTGAAGGTGATGTCGAGGTCGCCGTTTTCCGATACCGTGATTTTGTCAACCAGCTCGGTCAGCAGGGGACGGGTGAGGCGGTCGATGTTGCCGCATTTCTTGAAATGCTCGATAAACGCGTTTGAATGATCCTTGCTGTCGGGTGTGCCGAGGGATGATTTCAGCCGCTTGATACTCTGTGACAGGCGCGCTTGCTCCTGCTCATACTTTTGCTTGTTCATCAGGTATTGCTCTTTGTTGAGCAATCCATTCTTGTAGTCGGGATAGAGGTCGGCGAGGAACTGCTTGACCTTCTCCGATTCCTGTTCCTGCATCATTATCTGCTTTTCGATATCTAAGCTTTCGGCGGCGGTTTGATGGTTCTGCATTTCTTTGAGTACCTCGTCGGCGTTCACGGCAATATCGACCATCTTCTGTATCGTTGCTAAGACCGCGTTGTACAGCTTCTCGTAGCGGATGGTGTGCGCAGAGCAGGCGGTTTTGCATTTGCAGTGCGACGAACAGCGGTAGTAGATGTAGGTCTTGTCAGGATTGCGATTGGTCTTTTTGATCAGCGCGTGACCGCAATCGGCGCATTTGAGCAGTCCCGAGAAAAGGTCGACCTTACCGCTGATGGGAGAGGTCTTTACGCCTATTTTCAGCATCCGTTGCACGCGTTCAAAGTCATCGGGGCTTATGATCGCCTCATGCGTCCCCTCCACGCGGATCCAGTCGATCTCGTCACACGCGCGGATCGCCTTATCCTTGTAGCTGATTTTGCGGTACTTTCCCTGCACCATGTTGCCGATATACATTTCATCTTGTAATGTGCGGCGAACGGTCTTGTCGCTCCAAAGGGCGGATTTGCCGATCGCGCGCGATTGGTAGTTGAAGCCATGCTGCTGCTTGTAGGTGGAGGGGTTGGGGATGCCGTTCTCGTTGAGATAACGGACGATCGTGCGAATGCCGCTGCCTTTGAGATACAGTTCAAAGATCATGCGGACAGTCTGCGCTGCGACCTCGTCGATCACCAGCTTGTGGTGATCGGCGGGGTCTTTTTTGTAGCCGTATTTCGCGAATGAGCCGATGAAATAGCCGTGCCTGCGCTCCATGTCAAGGGTGGAGCGGATGCTCTCGGAGTTGGCGGCGACGTAGTACTCGTTGATCATCCCGCGCATGGTGTTGTTGAGGAAGTCGATCGCGACGCCTTGGCTCCTGCCGGAGTCGATCGCGTCGTTGACCGCGATATACCGCACGCCGAATTTCGGGAAGATCTCACCGATGTACCTGCCGCTCTCGCTGGCATTACGACCGAATCGTGAGCTGTCTTTGACGATGACGCAGTTGATCCTTTGCGCGTAGACGTCCGCCATCATCCGCGTAAAGTCGGGACGGTTGAACGAAGCGCCCGACCAGCCGTCGTCGACATAGTATTCGCTGAGCTCAATATCGGGCTGAGCGTTGACGAAGTTCGTGAGGATCTTCTTCTGATTCACCACTGAGTCGGACTCGGTCTTGTCGCCGTCCTCCTTCGACAGGCGGATATAAAGAGCAGCCCGGTAGGTTTTCACCCGCGGAGGCTGCTCGGTTTTTGTGTAGTATGACATAGTATACCTCCTGTTGGCAGTATACCGTCTTTCATCAGCTCGATGTTAGCATACTGTTCGGGGAATTGCAAGCAGAAAATGTTGGAAATCATCAGCCGAGCATTGTACTGAATGCACCGGCGAGGCAATGGTTGATGCTCTCATCTCCTGCGAAACGGATGTTGACCGTTGTACCGTTGATTTCGATCGTATATGGATTCTCCGGAGGATGCTTGACGTTTACCGTTTGAGAATGATCTTTTATTTGTTGGAATCGGATGTCGCTGTCCATCGTGTCACTCCCTTTGAGATGCTGCTTTTAGTTTGGGAAAAATTTTCTGTAATATACAGTTGAAAAGATTCAACCTCTGATCGTTTCTTTTGATGAAACAATCCCTAAAGACATAATTGGGTAAGCTCGCTTTTTTATATTCTAGGCAATATGAATTGACACTGCCGGCAGAAAGTAATATAATTATTATGGTTTATTGTATAATCATGCCGAACAGAAAATGCGGCAATCAATCGGGAATGCGATATGACTATGTTAAAAAGCAAAACTATCCTCATCACCGGCGCGGCGGGGTTCATCGGCGCGAATCTGGTGATGGAGCTGATGAAAACAAACGAGCCGATGACGATCATCGGGCTCGACAATATGAATGATTACTACGATGTTTCGCTCAAAGAATATCGGTTGTCGGAGATCGAGAAGCTTGCCGCTGAGAATGAGCAGGTGAGCTGGACGTTTATCAAGGGCGATCTGGCGGATAAGGCGCTGATCGATTCGATCTTTTGCGATTATCATCCCGACATCGTTGTCAATCTAGCGGCGCAGGCGGGAGTGCGTTACTCGATTACCAATCCCGACGCTTACATACAGAGTAACCTGATCGGCTTCTACAACATTCTCGAGGCCTGCCGTCATTCGTATGATAACGGGGCAAGGGGTGTGGAGCATCTGGTTTATGCCTCGTCATCCTCGGTCTACGGCGGCAATACCAAGGTGCCGTTTTCTACGGATGATAAGGTGGATAATCCCGTATCCCTCTATGCGGCGACGAAGAAGAGCAATGAGCTGTTGGCGCACGCCTATTCAAAGCTCTATAATATTCCGTCAACGGGACTCCGATTCTTCACAGTGTACGGTCCCGCGGGTCGCCCCGATATGGCGTATTTCGGCTTTACCAACAAGCTCATTAAGGGTGAAACAATAAAAATATTCAACTACGGCAACTGCAAGCGTGACTTTACCTATGTTGACGATATTGTCGAAGGCGTCAGGCGCGTGATGATGAAAGCGCCTGAGAGAAAGGTCGGCGAGGATGGGTTGCCTTTGCCGCCGTATGCGGTCTATAATATCGGCAACAGCCATCCCGAGAATCTGCTCGACTTTGTTGATATCCTTCAACAGGAGCTTGTTAGAGCAGGCGTTTTGCCTGAGAATTACAACTTTGAAGCGCACAAGGAGCTTGTCCCCATGCAGTCAGGCGATGTGCCCATTACTTATGCGGACACCTCCGCATTAGAGCGTGATTTCGGATTCAAGCCATCCACTTCGCTCAGGGAGGGCTTACGCAAGTTCACAGAGTGGTATAAAACGTATTATCAAGTTTAGTAATTGCAAAAGAGGTTAGGAAAATGAAAATTGCAGTAGCGGGCACCGGATATGTCGGCTTGTCTATTGCCGTACTTTTGGCACAGCACAACACCGTCAAGGCGGTCGATATCGTTCCCGAAAAGGTGGAACTGATCAACAATAAAAAATCGCCCATTCAGGACGATTACATAGAGAAATATTTGGTAGAGAAGGAACTTGATTTAGAAGCGACACTCGATGCGGAGTACGCTTACAAAGATGCGGATTTTGTTGTAATCGCTGCCCCGACTAACTATGACAGCAGAAAGAACTTCTTTGATACGTCGGCGGTTGAAGCAGTGATCAAGCTCGTTATGCAGTACAATCCCGATGCGATCATGGTGATCAAGTCCACGATCCCTGTCGGTTATACCGCGCATATCCGTGAGAAGACCGGCAGCGGGAATATTATCTTCAGCCCGGAGTTTCTGCGGGAATCCAAGGCGCTGTATGATAACCTCTATCCTTCGCGCATCATCGTCGGCACGGATTTGAACGATGATCGACTGACAGCGGCGGCGCAGACCTTTGCGAAGCTGTTGCAGGAGGGCGCGATCAAGGAAGGCATTGAGACCCGCATCATGGGATTCACCGAGGCTGAGGCGGTCAAGCTGTTTGCCAACACTTATCTCGCCCTGCGTGTCAGCTACTTTAATGAGCTGGATACCTATGCCGAGATGAAGGGGCTTGATACGCAGGCTATTATCGAAGGCGTTTGTCTTGATCCCCGAATCGGTGCGCATTATAATAATCCATCTTTTGGCTACGGTGGTTATTGTCTGCCCAAAGATACCAAGCAGTTGCTTGCTAACTACGATGAAGTGCCGCAGAACATGATGTCTGCGATCGTGGAGTCAAACCGTACTCGCAAGGATTTTATCGCCGACCGTGTTCTGGAAAAGGCGGGCTACTACCACGAGAACAGCGTCTATGACAGTCACGCCGAGCACAGCGTGACGATCGGCGTATATCGCTTGACAATGAAGAGCAACTCCGATAACTTCCGCCAAAGCTCGATCCAAGGGGTCATGAAGCGCATCAAAGCAAAGGGCGCGACGGTCATCGTATACGAACCGACGCTTGAAGACGGAACGACTTTCTTTGGCTCTGAGGTCGTCAATGATTTGGATACGTTCAAGAAACGGTCAAACGCCATCATCGCCAACCGCTATGACAGTGTGCTGGATGATGTTGAGGATAAGGTGTATACCAGAGATCTGTTCAGAAGAGATTGATCAATCGCTAACAAGCTCGATGTGATGAACTGCACCGAAAATAATAACAATAGAAAAAACAAACCTCCTATGTTAGAGTGAAGGAATCAACATAGGAGGTTATTTTTTTATGGGCAGAAAAAGTATTGCTCCGGAAGGAAAAATAATCTCCTTTTCCTCATCATAGGCGGCTTTGATGATTGGATTATCCGGCTTAAGGTTTGTTTTTTGTGTAGGTTTAAGCGGATACCGTATTCGAATATATTGGAAACAAAAGAATCTTCGCTGAGTATCCATATCGAAACCGGAGAGCTGACGGAAAAACCAGATGCAGAGTACAAGAATTTTATGCATCAGAGTCCATAGACGAACCTATTTATCCATATGAAATCACTCGATCTGAACGCGCGGTGAGTTATGATGAGCTTGCCGCGCTGGTGGAAGCATCTCAGGACAGAGCTGCAGAACAATATCGAGGGATGACAGCAGATAACTGGAGAGGATATTTTGACGAAACTCGTTATAATTGATATTTCTATTTGACACCATAGCAATAAAGTTATACAATATAATAAATATGCAAAAGAGGTAAACAGCCTGACAAAGGATGGGATAATATGAGCAGTTTTGCAGGGGCAACCCTGATGATAACAGGCGGTACCGGTTCATTCGGTAACACGGTACTCAAGCATTTTTTGACCGGCGATATCGGCGAGATCCGCATTTTCTCGCGTGATGAAAAGAAACAGGACGATATGCGCCATGATTTACAGGCGCGTTTTCCTGAATTTGCCAATAAGGTGAAGTTCCATATCGGCGATGTGCGTAACGCACAGTCTATCAAGGATGCGATGTGGGGCGTGGACTTTGTCTTCCACGCGGCGGCATTGAAGCAGGTGCCTTCCTGTGAATTCTTCCCGATGGAAGCGGTTCGCACTAACGTGGAGGGTACCGACAATATGCTGCACGCGGCGATCGACTGCGGCGTCAAGCGTGTTGTATGTCTTTCGACGGACAAGGCGGCGTACCCGATCAACGCGATGGGAATCTCTAAGGCGATGATGGAGCACGTTAT
>OMTA01000124.1 GCA_900313895.1 uncultured Eubacteriales bacterium
ATGAACATCAGAGAAGAATCACTCAAAAAGCACTATGAATGGCAGGGCAAGATCGAGGTCGTCACCCGTTGCCCGATCGAAACCAGGGAGGATCTCTCCCTCGCTTACACCCCCGGGGTCGCGGAGCCGTGTATGGAGATCAACAGGGACATCGACAAAAGCTACGAGCTGACACGCCGCTCGAACCTTGTCGCGGTCATCACCGACGGCACGGCGGTTCTCGGACTGGGCGATATCGGTCCCGAGGCAGGTATGCCTGTTATGGAAGGCAAATGCGCCCTGTTCAAGACGTTCGCCGACGTTGACGCGTTCCCGCTGTGCGTCCGCTCAAAGGACGTCGACGAGATCGTCCGAACCATCTACCTGATCTCCGGCTCTTTCGGCGGCATCAACCTCGAGGATATCAGCGCGCCGAGATGCTTTGAGATCGAGCGCAGGCTCAAGGAGATCTGCGATATCCCGATCTTCCACGATGACCAGCACGGCACGGCGATCGTCGTTGCGGCGGCGCTGATCAACGCGTTAAAGGTCGTCGACAAAAAGATGGACGAGATCCGCGTCGTCATCAACGGCGCAGGTTCGGCAGGCATCGCGATCTGCAAGCATCTGATGAATATCGGCGTCAGGAACGTTGTGATGTGCGACAGCGCGGGGATCCTGTGTGAGGGCGACAGCCGTCTCAATCCCGCCAAGGCGGAGATCGCCGAGGTCACCAACCGCGAAAAACTCAGCGGCACACTCGCCGACGCGATGAAGGGCGCGGATGTATTCATCGGCGTTTCCGCTCCCGGCGTCGTCACATCCGAGATGGTCGCCTCGATGGCACAGAAAGCGATCGTATTCCCGATGGCGAATCCCACGCCGGAGATCATGCCCGACGAGGCGCTCAAGGCAGGCGCGGTCATCGTCGGCACCGGTCGCTCGGATTTTCCGAACCAGATCAACAACGTATTGGCGTTTCCCGGCATTTTCCGCGGCGCGCTCGACTGCCGCGCAAGGTGCATCAATGAAGAGATGAAGGTCGCCACCTCCTTCGCGCTCGCTTCCCTGATCCCCGACGATCAGCTGACAGCGGACAATATCATCATCTCCGCGCTGAATAAACAGGTCGCGCCCGTTGTCGCCGAAGCCGTTATCAAGGCGGCAAGAGAGACAGGCGTCGCCAGAGTTTAATTGACAGTGTGAGGTGTTGTCCAAATCTTGGATTTGGCTAACAGCACCCATGCAAGGCTCTCCCAAGAATCGGAGCGATAACGCGAACGATGATTGGCTGAGAGCTACTGCTGACAATTGACAAAAGCGGGAGGAGCAAGCCCCTCCCCTACTATCCATAAAGAAAACCGCTCGGCTGAGATAGCGTCAGTCGAGCGGTTTATTTCTTTTGTGGAATTATCTATTTTTCTTAACGAGAATTAAATAACCGTGATATCCGCATCGGGTTCGTCGTCGTGGTTGATGATCGGACTGTCGTCAGCGGGCTTCTTTTTTCTCAGCTTCGGCATCTGCTTCTCGTCCTTTGCGACGACAATCAGACCGACGATCATGATCAACAGATGACCGCTCGCCTCACCCATATAGGTAAGCTGGCTCATCGGCCACGGAAGCATCCCGAGGATATTGCCGATCACCGCCGCGAACAGCGGGTTGCACAAAAGCGCGACCCTGTTGACCGGCAGCGTCTTGCGCCATACGAGCGCGCACATCGCGACCGTCATCACACCGTCGGCGGCTAAGAAATACAGCACCATCGGAACGATATTGAGCATCATGATATTGTTCGTGATCTCCGCCGCTTTTTCAACGGTCACATAAGGCGCGATCCCCTGCATGATCAGCGGCATATTCAGGCACAGCGTATGGATAAAGATAAACGCCATCGTACCCGCGAGCATTCCTACCCGGAAGAGCTTCGCGAAAACACGATCCGCCTTATCGCGGACATGATCGAGGATCAGCTTGTACATCTCGGTAAAGCCGATGTAGTAGAGCGGCACCGCGGCGGCAAACAGAAGATTGCTTACCACGAATCGCCATGTGCTCATATCGAGCCACGCCTTGTCGGCAAACGCGCCGAGGGTGGTATTCACCGCGCCCGCGCCGCGCACCTGCCACAGCAGATCTCCCGCCATCATCAATACCGCGGCGAACACACCGAGCCATAGATTCCTTTTTCTTTTTTTCAGTAATTCAGCAGTCATAATTATTCTCCTAAAGAATTATACAATAATATCTACCGGCGTGACCGGTACGATCTTCTGCAATTCCGTCAGCGGCATCTCGACCTGATAACCGATCTTTCCCGCGGAAAACAGGATCGTTTCCTGATCGACGGCGGTCTGATGGATAAAGGTCTTGAACTGTTTTTTCATTCCGATGGGCGAACATCCGCCGTGGATATACCCGGTCAGGGGCAGAAGCTCCTTTGATTTGATCATCGCAATGCTCTTCTCTCCCGCGGCGCGCGCCGCTTTTTTCAGGTTCAATTCATCGGCTACGGGAACCATAAAGACATAGTACGCCTTAGAAGCACCCTGAGTCACCAGCGTTTTATAGGTACGGGCGGGATCTTTTCCCAGCGCGGCGGCGACCTCAGTCCCGCTTAAGGCGGAGGTAAAGCTGTAGTCATAGCTCTGATAGCTCACCTTGCCACGGTCAAGGATGCGCATGACGTTTGTTTTTTCAGCCTTTTTGCTCATTGATGTCATCTCCGATACTGTTATCCCCATCATTATACTGTATGGAATCGGTTTTGGCAAGAAAAATCCTCCGCCCGAAAGCGGAGGACTTACAGAAAGGAGGTCAACAAATATACTTTATATCGTTAGTCGATCAAATAATCTTCCGACCGCTCCATTGCCGCGAGCAGGTCGTCGTCTGTATCCAGCGCGCTGATTTTCAAAAACATCGCGCAGTCGTTGCAGCTGAGCTTTCCGTATACGCGGGAGTTCTCCGCTAATTGTCCGTAAAATCTTGCGTCATCAAACATACAATCACCTCATTCAAAATATTCAGTAAGCATTTTTGTAACCCGTATCTTGGCTACAACTATAGCATACACGAACATTTGTCCCATTAACGGGACTTTGAGCGATGAAACGACAATTTTTATCAATTATTATAATTCAATATTAGAATTATAAAGTACAAAAAATTCACCCGCCTCAGGATGAAGCGGGTGAGCTCGTTACGTTTAATAGACGCCGAATGAGCCGAGCAACAGGATAAACAGCAGGATCGGCGCGATGAATTTGACCATTATCGTATACAGATGACGTCGAAAGAATTTTTCGCCGTTTTTGGTCGCCTCGTCGATGATCGCCTTCGGCTTGGTGATCCAACCGATCAGGATACAGGTTCCGATTGCCAGGATCGGCATAAGGATGTTGTTGGAAGCATAGTCGAGGATATCGAGGATCTGACCCGGATTCTCGCTGGTGGGGAGCTTGACCTCAAAGTACAGCAGATTGTAGCCGAGGCAAACGATGACCGCGATCACGATAGCGATCCCGCTCTCGATGATGGTCGCTTTTTTGCGCTTCATCCCCTTGTCGATCATACCGGAGACGACTGCCTCCAGAAGTGAGATCGAGCTGGTCAAAGCAGCGAACAATACCATCAGGAAGAATACGATTCCCAGCACGCGACCTGCAACGCCCATTTGCGCAAAGATCTTCGGCATAGCGATGAACATCAGTCCGGGGCCGCCTGACATTCCCTCAATGCCCTGGAATACATATACCGCGGGAATGATCATTACGCCCGCGAGGAACGCGACAACGGTATCGAATATCTCGATCTGGTTGACAGACTTGACGAGATTATCCTTGTCCTTCAGGTACGAGCCATAGGTGACCATAATTCCCATCGCGACAGAAATGCTGTAGAAAAGCTGACCCATCGCGCTCATGATGACCTTTAGGATATCGCCGATACCCATTCCGTCAACATTGGGAATGATATAGTACATGAAGCCGTCGATACCGGTACGGTTGTCATACTTTTCACCGCCGTTGATGGTCAAGGAATAAACAGAGATACCGATGATCAAAACAAAGAGGATCGGCATAAGCACCTTGGACATCGCCTCGATACCTTTATTGACGCCTCTGAAAACGACAAAGCCGGTAAGCAACAGGAAGATAACCGTATAAACGATCGGTTCACTGTTGCCGGTAATAAAGCCGGTAAAGTAGTTATCGCCCGCGGCATCAACACCCTGTCCGACGATGAAGGAGAAGGCGTATTTCATGACCCATCCTCCGATGACGCAGTAGTACGGCAGGATAATGAACGGGACAACGCTTGCCAGTCCGCCGAGCCAGCCCCAGTTCTTGTTCATATGCTTATAAGCAGTCAGACAGCTGTTCTTGGTCTTTCTGCCGATGGCGACCTCGCTCATCAGGAGCGTGAATCCGAAGGTCAGCGCAAGGACGATATAGATGAGCAGAAACAGTCCGCCGCCGCCCTGTGCCGCTAAGTACGGAAATCGCCAAATGTTACCCAATCCGACCGCGCTTCCCGCGGCCGCCAGCACAAATCCGATCGAGCCGGAAAATGAGCTGCGTTTCTTTTCCATTTGAATTCCTCATTTTTGCATGATAGTTTTTATATTATAGCATATATATTCATATGAAGCAAGATATCACCGCGCTGAATCTTTATCAATTTAAAGCATAGATATTCAGCTTATACAATCCGATAAATCCCTTATTTCCCCAGCTTGTACTTCATCTCTTTATCCGTTACAGCGACTTTTGTTCTGATAATGACAGCGACATCGGCTGACGACGGCACCTTATTCAAAAAACTCTTGCGCTTTTTTCATTGATACGGTAAAATAGGTGGAGTGAATCGGAAAGGAGTGGGAATCATGCCGGTATTATCGCTGAGCAAGCTCTCTATGTCGTTCGGTGAGCGAGAGCTGTTTCGCGATCTGAGCTTTGAAGTTGACGCGCGTGACAAAGTCGGTCTGATCGGACGCAACGGCGTCGGTAAAACCACTCTTTTCAAAATGATCTGCGGCGAGCTGGAACCATCTGCGGGCGTCATCGCACCGGAACGCGGGTTGAGCATCGGCTATATGGAGCAGCACGCCTGTTCCGACGGCAGCCGCACC
>OMTA01000037.1 GCA_900313895.1 uncultured Eubacteriales bacterium
AATATCTCGAGGTGCGAAAAGCAAAGAAAAGTCTGTTTCTCCAATTCAAGGCGATCATTAGCGACAGCTCACAGCGAAAATGGTATCAGCCGACAACCACCAAACGGATAAAAGAATTCATCGACAAAACCGACTGGGATTCAGTCAGCTCCAATCTGGAAAAGCTGCCGTATTATGCCTATATGCTGGATACAGAAACGATAAAGCACAAAGGTCATCCTGCCGCAGATGAAGCATTGTTTGCTTTTGCGCAAGCTCCGAACTGGCAGGACACCATAGATCAACATACGCTTGAACGGACAAAAGCCATTATTGCGGCATACCATGACGCGCTGAATCGCAATCGGTTTATTCGTCACATCCCGAAAGAAATGAAGCGCAGAAATGATATTGAACGAATCTTGTTTGCAAGAGGGCAGGAAAACCTTTACTCCGTCGACGAGTTATACAGCGCTTTTGATCATATTCCACCATACGGAATCCGGCAGGCGCGATTAAAACTGTCCGAAACAAACTGGCATCTTACACCATTATCCGACAGGCTTGTCACGTCCTATGAGGTCATCGGTAATGCTATTGATCTGAGCTGTCGTGAATTATTCTGCGACTTTCGTCACGGAGGATACAGGCTCCTCGGCGACATCATCTGCGACCTTGACGATATGTATCGTGCAAAGGAAATCGCCGATCATGTCAAGCATCAGGATGACAACAAAGATTTGAACGCATTGTTGAGCGGCACAAAACGATCGGGCGATTATCGGCACACAGTTATTCATAATTGTATGAGATTATTGGTCCCGAATTACAAGGGTGCAGAGCGCTTGGATTTGAATGAAGTGCTGAAATGCTCCGTTGCTCTCGGCGAAAGGCAATTTGCACTGGAGGTTATGCCGAGCGTGGTACGGGAGAATTGCAGGAGGGATAGATGATGACAAACGAATGGGCTGAGTTCAAAGCCTACACCGAACAGCCGATCTATACCGCCTCTCGCAAAACCGATACCACCTATCTCGGACGGTTCACCTTTGATATGATTACTGAGTTTTCGGGTTTCGGGCGAATACTGACAATCGTTGCGCGCGGGTATCTGTTTCATGATAAGAACGGCGTAGTTCTGGACAATCCGTATGAGCGGATCGAGATAGCCAGAAACGCCCTATGCGAGTGGTGCAGTATTCCGGACAAAAAGAAAAACTCCGAGCCGCCGGTGGACTTTCGTGAGTTGTCCGCCGACTACCCGGAGCTGGTCGATCCGGACGGTAAGGGATGGTATTACCGCCATATTAAAAATGTGATTCGGTTTGTGAAAGATCATCCTGATCTAGTGAGCAAATCCGCGTTTAAAAAGTGCGAAAACATTTCGACAGGATTTACGGCACAATGGAAGAAAAAAGTGCGTCAGCTGCAAGTGCCGATATTTGCGCTGAACACAAAGGGCGCGTGGACGCTCCGCTTTGACGACATCATCGCTGATGCTTTGGAAGCAGGAGCACTCAGAACGGAGGAATATCCGCTGCCCGAAACGGTAATCAAACAGCTTGAAGCGACAGATACCAACGGCGTTCCAAAAGACGTTGTCGCCGAACTGATCCGCTATTACCTCGCCAACAAGCAAGATGATACGGAGTGGGTAGTCCTGCCTGTCGCCAATTTCGATGCGCACTTCGGTAATAACAATCTTAGCAAAAAGTGGTTGGCGATGATCCAAAAGTCAATAATGATAAGGGAGAACAGACATGGTATGTGCCGCTACAAAGTGTTAATCTAATTCTTCAATCATCATTTTGTTCTTGCGCTCTGCGTACTTTTTTGCCTCACACGCTCCGCCATGACACCTGACGGTTATAGATTAGGATTCCCTTCTAGCTATCTTTTCCTCATTAATTGGAAAAGTAAATACAACTTAGGGCAGCTAAAGGCAACAGATTCAACAGACAATTGAGTCTAAAAAGCGGAAGCTTAGAGGCGACCGCATCCGTTGCGCGTCGCTCTCGAGGCTTTTCTGTTGGAGATTCGATCTGCCGAAACTATCCCCGTAGAGTTCTCCAACCGCCTGTGGCTGAACCACATCGACCACACCACCGTTTACAGTGATAGCAGGATCGTGTTCACCTTCCGGAGCGGGGAGAGATAACGGAAAAGCTGTAATAAAACAACTTTCAAAGCCTGAAAGGATGGATTATTCTGTCCCTTCGGGCTTCTCTTTATTGTATTCGTCCATGAGTATATGATACTCAACCTTCAGTTGTTCAAGGAGGGTTTTATCAGCTGAAACAACGCTTCCCCACTTATCACGACATTGAGCGATAACTGCCGATAAATTAATGAGAACTTTAGTTATACAACTTTTCTATTTTATTTCTTTATCTGTATTACTTTTTCTACTCAGATAGAACTATTTATTCATCGATTATGTTTCCTTAAATTCTGTGTTTGTCATGGTAATAACCTCCTTTAATGGTAGGTGTATATTACCTCTAATCTAAGAATACATCAAGCTATATGATACACAAAGTAACATGTAAATATGTGTGTATTTTTACAACTGTTCAACCACACCGATGGGGGTGTACAGTTTGGAGCGACGGAGGTGTTCATTTTACTCCGACGCCGCTGTCTTGTATAACATACAGAAACTCCACCGCCGTAAAGCGATGGAGCTGTTTTTTGTTTATGCGATTGGTTTGTCGATACCTTCGGGACAAGACAATCCGGCAAGATAGCGCTGGATATAGGTTGCATCCAGTATAGTGATCTCCCCATCTTCATCCGTATCCGCTGCAAGGGCATTATACGATTCTACAGGTAAACTTGCAAGCTTACGCTGAATATAAGTCGCGTCGAGGATTGTTACCTCACCGTCTCCGTCCGCGTCGCCGAGGAGCACCTTGTCGCCGGTGTCGGGCTGGGTGGGATCTGTGGGCTGAGTTGTGTCGTCCTGAACCTCGGACCAGCTGCCGTTGGAGTAAAGCGCGTTCTGATAAGACGGCATTGTGATATCGCCGGTCTGGTTAGCCTTATTGTCGCTGAACACGCACATATTATATGTTGCGGGGAAAGACGCGTAGTAGAGGTTGCCCTCGCCCTTGGTCATTGTGATGCCCGGCCAGGGCTTGTAAGCGTCATTGGAACCGGATTTCCAGACGTGGATGCAGGGAGTGGAGTAGTTCGCGCTCGAGTTGTCGAAGTAAACCGTGCGCATCGTGCCGGGATCGGGAGGCTCGGGAGTTTCAACTGTTTCGCCCTCGTAGTCCTTCCAGGTGGTCTTGTTGATGAGGATCTTATCGGTGCCCTCAATATCGAAGCGGACGCCCTCTGCGGGATACTGCGCCTGACCGGAGCCGGCGTTGAATACTACAGCGCCCTCGTTGGCGAAGTCCTCGTCGACTTCATAGACGTAAAGACCGGTAGTGCTGTCAAATTCCATAGCCTCGCCGGGCCAAGCCTTGATGCTTGCGGCGGAGTCGCCGTCGCCCTTGTAGACATAGATGTTGACGTTTGACCAGTTGTACTGGGTGTTGTCGAAGTAAACGTGCGTAATGGCGTTGGGATCCTTCTTCTTATAAGAGAAGGTCATCTCGGAGGTTTCCACGGCGTTGGTGGCTGTCATGGTGACGTCAAAGCTGGCGCCGACCTCGATGCCTTCGCCGATCTCGAAGGTCTGTCCGTCAACAACGCGGAAGGGTGTTCCGCCCGCGATGGATACCATTGCGTAGTCCGCGCCGCGCAGGCTTACGGTTACGGTCATGCTGTCGTAGAAAGCTCTTTTTTCGCTCTTGAGCGACATGTGGATGGTGGACTGCGGTCCCGAGATCAGGATAACGCCCTGAGGACCGGAGTTGAAGGTGGCGCAACCGTTGGTTACGACCGCAGTAGTGCCGTCGTACTCGTTGGTGACGGTCTTGCCGCTCGCGAAGGTGGAGCCGAGGTTGACTGTGATATTTTGGTTGGCGGGTGCGCCGATGCAGCATACGACCGCGTCGCTTACATCTCCGTCGTCATAGGTACGCGCAAAGGTGTAGCCGGTCGATGCGTTGTAGGCGGAAATAAGACGATGATCGCCCGCGCCGACCGCAACATGATTGTTGCGGAACTTACCGACCTTTTGCCAGTGAGCAAGCACGTCGGTGTCGATGCTGTTCCAGTTCATGTCGCTGCGCAGCGAATGTCCGCTGCCGCCGTGGCCGTCGAATGACATGCCCGGTACCGTCGGACGGTTAGTTTCGTCGCCGTAGAAGGGCTGAACGCCGCCCGGCAAAAGCATGAGCGAGGTGCCCTGCCAGTAAAGGTCTCCGCGCGCAAGGTTGGAGTCGTGAGATGAGTTATAGGTAAGGACGTTGAAGTTGGGATCGCTGTTGATCCTGTCAGCGTAGTCCTGATAAACATTGTTGATGGAGGACGGACCGTCAAGGCTTCTGCCCGAGAAGGAGAAGTTGATCATGGAATCAAAGCCGCCCACGGTGTGGTATTCGCTCTTGCCGGAGCCGTAGTCCCAGCATTCGCCGGTCATCCAGAAGTCTTCGTCCCAGTCTGCGCCGACGGCGGTGGGATTGTTTCTTCTCCAATTCTGGAGAGCGGTGACGCACTTGGTCTTGAGCTTTTTCCATGAAGCCAGCTCAACGTGCTTTGCGGTGTCGCAGCGGAAGCCGTCTACGCCGTAGGTCTCGACCCACTCGGCAAGCCAGGTGGTGAGATAATCGGAAACGGTGGTGCAGTTGCTGTACTTTGACTGCTTGGCGCTGAGGGTGCCTTCCTTCTGCCACTTGGTCTGCAGGAAGGTCGGGATGGAAACGCTTGCGGTGGACTCGGTGCGGAAGTCGGGAAGACCTGCAAGGCACCGATGAAGATCGTCGCCGCCGTCGCCGCCATGATATCCGGGCAGACCGCTGCGTACCCAGCTGTCGCCCCACCAGGTTCCCCAATCGGAGGAAGAGCTGGAGTAGTCTATGTAATTGTGGAAGCCTTCGACGTCGTTGAGCTTGTACTTATAAGCGTCGATGGCGCTTTTGTTGGTGATGGTACCGTAGTTGTATGTTTCCATATCCACGATGTTGTTGTAGCCCGCGTGGTTCATAACGATATCCATTACTATGCGGATACCGTGAGCGTGAGCGGTGTCTACCAGCGTCTTGAACTCTGCCTTTGTACCGAAGTTAGCGTCGGTCTCGGTGTAGTCAAGAACATAGTAGCCGTGGTAGGAATAGTGCGCAAAGTGACCGGCACCGGAGTCAACATAGCCGTGGATCTGCTCGTAAGGAGCGGAGATCCAAAGCGCGTTTACGCCGAGGTCGTCAAAATAGCCTTCGTTGATCTTCTGGGTCAGACCCTTGAAGTCGCCGCCGTGGAAGGTGCCGGGCGCGGACTGCCAGCCGCTGAGCGGGTTTCCGTTGGCGTCAAGAGCTCTGCCGTAGGAGTGGTCGTTTGAGGTGTCGCCGTTTGCAAAACGGTCGGTCAAAAGAAAGTAGACGTTGGCGTTATCCCAAGAGAAATCGTCGGCACTTTCTATTTTGCTGTACCCTGTCGAAGCAGATTCAACGGTCGCAGCGGATGTTGTGGTGAATCCGACGGCGAGCATTGAAATGAGCATGGCAAAGCACAGCGCGAGTGAAATCGTTTTTTTCTTCATTCCAAAACTTCCTTTCTGTAAAAACCTCTATTTTTTGCGAATGACACCGAGCGCTCATTCGTCCAGTTTACATTATAATAATAATAAGGGGAATCGAACCCTTGACCTCGTGAATGCGAACCACGCACTCTCCCGAGAGAGCGGATTACGCACCCCATGGTCGTGAATGATGATGTTTATCCTATCGGCTGACCGATACGGTCGTTGGATTCCAGATTAGCGAGCCAGCGCTGGATATAGGTCGCGTCCGTGATGGAAACAAGACCGTCTTCATCCGTATCGGCGATCGTCTCGTCGAGGGCAGCCGGAATCGGAAGACTGGCTAAGTGCCTCTGGATGCAGGTCGCATCGAGAATAGAAATGGAACCGTCGCGATCTACATCTCCCAGCAGCGGGGAGGGAACATAATCCGGCGCGAACTGTTCGCTCAGCCACGCACAGCGCCCCTCCATCCAGTCGCAGGCATAACGGAACATATCTTCAAAAGTCTGCTCATAAGAAGTCTCAGTTGGTTCGACGATCATTTTTTTCGACGCGGCGTTATAATGCGCCTTATTGAGACCGGAGTGATCCGCGATCCAGCTTCCGGTATTCAGCAGCCAGCCGCTCTCGTAATTCATCGCGGCGGAGTCCCCGACCAGGGTCATATAGTGTTCTCTCGTGTACAGCTCGCTGTCGATCTCTTTGTTGTATTGTTCGCCGGAGAAGTGCCTCAGCGCAGGCATAAAGTTTTCGAACCAGATCCGGGGCAGGCTCGCCTTAATCTCCGCATTCTGTGAAATGCGCGCAATCGTGTTGGCGGAGCGTTTGCCGCCGTTGGCGATTCCCTTGTAGCGGCACCACCAGCCAGTGTATTCCTCATAATCGGTCACTTTCATGCTGCGCAGATCCCACGCGATGCCGACCGCGTTGCCTAAGGTGTTGTCATAATCCCATACAGGAGAGCCAAAGAATTTGAACACGCCGTTCTCCTCCTGCTTATAGGTGAAAAAGGTGCTGGACACGCCGCTGTCCCAGTTTTTTCCGAGCTCGTTGATCAGGTACAGCTTAGCGACAGAATCGATATCGGCGACCTCGGAGAGCTTGCCCGTCGGCGACGTCGCGTCATAAAAGGCTTCGAACTTGGTCCTGACATACGCCTTGACCTCGTCGTAGCCCGGCTTGCCCGGATCGATCTCGGGAGCTTTGATTGTCAGCTTCATGCCCCCGGCGCTGACCCAGTAATCGTCGTCTGAGGCGCTCGCGTCGATCTCGACGATGAAGGGGAAGTCCTCCTTGACGGTGCCGTCGTCGTTGAGATAGCCTTTATCGTCTACCTCTGGCACCAGACTGCCCGGCTCGATCTTCTCGCACATCAGATAGGAGCCCCAGTAAAAGCCGTTGACATAGAAGTCCACATAGCGGGAGTCGGAGGCATAGGGCAGACCGACGGCGTCGGACAGGTCGTAGAGGATACGGTTGCGGCTGAGAGAATCGTCCTGATAGTTGGGCAGGATGGAGTACTTTTTATTCTTTTCCATCCCGGCGATCGAGACCTTCTTATCGTAGGTGATATTATAGCCCTTTTTCGGCTTGTCCCAAGATGTGTTGCCCCTGCCCTTGATCTTCTTGATCGCGGTATTGTCGATTGCGCCGTCGGGTGTGACGATCGCGCCGGTCGCTTTCGCGCTCAGGCTTTTATCCTCGTTGAGATAGGTCATCAGATCGGTACCTTTGCTGTCCGCGTCGGGGTTATTGATGTAGATGGCGGCCTCGGCGTTCGACCGCATGATCTTCAGCGTATAGCTTTCACCACAGACGGTGACCGGATAGACCGCGTTCGGCTCATACGCGACGGCCTGAGTCGTGTGGGCGGCGACGGTCACGCCGTTGAGCGTTACCGCCTCGTCATAACCGTTGTACACGTCGATCACGTTTTCAGCGGTAGAAGAGGGGAGAAAGAAGTATTTCTCATTGGGCTTGTCGACGACGAAGTCCTCGTCATGCACGCTCTGCCATTCCTGCCACGCCTGCGTGTCGGCGGAATCGCTGACAGCGTGAACATACAAAGCGGCGTTTGCCGCGAATTCGGACGGCGCGCCCTTATCCTCGGCGGCAAATGCGCCGGTGAAAGGCACAGCGGTCAGAATCAGCAGCATTGCTAAAAGTATCGCTATGGTCTTTTTCATCATGTTAACCTCCTAAAATAGTGATGATAAAAATCGGAAATCTCTTGATTTGATTGATCTTTATGAGAAAATTATAAAATTATATACACCCTGTTTCTACCATAAAATGATGTATTTTTTAACACAATCCTATTATGCGAAAAAAGAGCGTGCAAAGCACACTCTTTATTCTCAAGCGCTGTTATTTTTTCTGAATTCCGACGGCGTCATGTTATATTTTTGATAAAACGCGCGGGAAAAATATGACAGGTTCGAGAAGCCGCAGGACAGCGCGATCTCCGAAATCTTTGTATTTTCATGGATCAGCCGGTTTGCGGCGGCCTCCAGCCGGTAGTTCTTCAGGTATTGTGTAAAGGATACACCCGTCAGCTGCTTGAACAGCTTTGAAAAATGGCTCACAGAATAATTGCTGACCGCCGCCATCGCATCCACGTCGATGCTGTCTGCGTAGTGTTCTTCGATATATCGCAGAGAGTGCTTCAGCTTTTCGAAGATGATGTCTTCATAAGCCTGTGCGTTATTGGAAGCCTCACAGTATCCGACGATAACAGACATCAGTTCATACAGCTTTCCTTTGATCCACAGCTCGTTACCCGGTCTTTGGGCGTCGGCATTTTCCGTCAGCCCGAGGATGATCGGCGCAATCCCGGGATTCAGCGGATGATCGAGAGAGATATACTCGGGCATCAACAATTCGCGGCTGTAGATCGGCTCCAGATACTTTTCACGGCATACGTCGTCCTGACCGCTCTCCAGCATGGAAAAGCGAAACAGGATATTCACATAGAGCCCGCGGCAGTCCTCATGCTGTTTGATGGCATGGATCATCTGCGGATGAATCAGAAGGAACTCTCCACTGTTCACCGTATAGTCGCTGTTTCCGACAGAGACGCCGATGCTCCCCTCCCGTACGCTGATGATCTCCATTTCTTCGTGCCAGTGAAGCGGAAAACCGCTGAGCCAGTCCGGAACGAGTCCCCAGTATACCGCATACGGAAAAGAAGGCGTTCCATGAATTTTGGTTTCCTGATAAACAGACATTCTTTACCTCGATCAAATCATATGGCTAATGGTTTAGTTACGCTGCTTTTATTATACGGTGAATCATATCTCCGCCGTTCCGTTTGTTTCAAGAATCAGAATCCCGTCCGGCTGAAGCAGGCGGTCGGCGTAATGATTCCGGAAGAGGATGTTTCCGTCACAGTCGATCCGGCACGGCTCTTTTTCCGCGTTCAGATAGATATCCACGGTTCCGGATTTTTGATAGTGCAGCAGCCGCGGATGATTCCGGTGACGGATATACTCGATATCGTTGCTGATGAAGTCCTTCCGCGTATGGCGCAGACGGATCAGAGCGGCGACCTTTTCCGTAAAGGCGTCATACATTCCCCGCTCGATCTTGCTCCACGGCATCGTGCTTCGGTTATAGGGTGACCGATTGCCTTTCATCGCGATCTCGGTACCGTAGTAGATGCAGGGCGAACCGGGCAGGGTCATCAATAAGGCGAGCTTTTGCAGCACTTCGTCCTCGCTGCTGCTGATCGATCCGACGCGGGGCGTATCATGCGTGTCAAGAAAGTTGAACAGCACCTCTGTCGTCTGTTCCGGATACATGGTGCGGCAATAGTTGAGCGCATAGATGAAATCGGAGAAGCTCTGCGCAGGATGAGCGAAAAAGTCGTTGATGCACCCGGGGAGCGGATAATTCATCACCGAGTCATATTCTCTGCCGCCCAGCCACGAGATCGCATCCGTCCATATCTCGCCGAGGAGGAATACGTCGGGGTTAATGCTCTTCAAGGTATCGTGCAGGGTGCGGATAAAGGTGTGAGAGACTTCGTCGCCGACGTCAAACCGTATGCCGTCGATCTTCCAGTCTTTGACCCAATAGGTGCAAAGCTCACAGAAGTACCGCACGACCTCGGGATGATTGGTATTGAGCTTCGGCATCCCCGCCCAGAAAGAGAAGGAAAAGAATCTTCCGTCCTCGGTAGAAAACCGCCGGTCTCTGAAGTCTTCGCTGTTGATAAAGAACCAATCGTAGTAGGGAGAGTCGGCGCCCTTCTCGAACACGTCTCTGCACGCGAAGAACTCGCTGCCGCAGTGATTGAATACCGCGTCCAGCATGACGCGGATCCCCATGCTGTGAGCGGTATCGACCAGCTCGCGGATATCCTCCTCTGTGCCGAAGTCGGGATCGATCTCCCAATAATCAAAGGTGTTATACTTGTGGTTGGTGTTGGAGCGAAAGATGGGCGTTAGATAGACGCCGCTGATC
>OMTA01000148.1 GCA_900313895.1 uncultured Eubacteriales bacterium
ATATAATCCCTTTTAATGAGGTGTCACTATATGAAATGTCCTTACTGCGGTTTTGAAGAAAGCAAGGTTATCGATTCCCGTCCCGCCGACGAGGGCGAGCGTATCCGCCGCCGCCGTGAATGTCTGAAATGCTCCAAGCGTTTCACGACCCACGAGGTGATCGAGACTGTTCCGATCATCGTCGTCAAGCGCGACAAGAGCCGCGAGGTCTTTGACCGCAATAAGCTGACCGCAGGTCTGCTGCGCGCGTGTGAGAAGCGCCCGGTTTCCATCGACCAGATTGAGGCGATGGTAGACAATATCGAGACCCAGCTTCAGCAGTCGCTCGACCGCGAGGTCACCTCTATGGCGATCGGCGAGCTGACCATGGAACAGCTCAAAAATGTGGATGAAGTCGCGTATGTACGCTTTGCGTCCGTCTATCGCCAGTTCAAGGATATCAACACCTTTATGGAGGAACTGAACAAGCTCCTCAAAGAAAAATAAGACTCTTTAAGAGTTCCCCTCTCTCTTTTTATAGCTTACTGTATACAATAAAACCCCGCTCGGCGTGAGCGGGGTTTTTGTTATGCTTTTAAATACTAATCCTTAATTAAAACCTTTATCATCTATTGCGCTTAATTCCGCATAGCTTTGTTGAGCTCCTTGACAGGCGACAGCCTGCCTGCGTCGCTCGCCGCGCTCTGCAAAATTTATCGCTAATATCTAATTAAATATTTTTATCAAGGATTAGTATAAATTATTCAGCGGGTGTTTCCGGGAGCTTGTACTTCGGGCAGTTCTGGAAGGAGTTGAAGATGTTGCCGACGCCGCCGCCGAAATCGACTTTTTCGAGAAGCGCGTTATCGTTGAAGGAATAGCCGATCCTCTCGCCGCCCTGCTTGTAGGTCAGGGTGGTCAGCTTCGGGCATTTGACAAAGGCTTTGCTGACGCTGCCTGCAATCTGGTCGAGGGTGATCGACGCAAGAGCGGGACAGTCATTGAAGGAATCGGAGATGCCGTGCACGTTCTCGGTGAAGGAAAGCGCGGTAAGTCCGCATTTGTTGAAGCTGCTCTCGAGCTTCTGAATCGAGCCGCCGATGGTGACGTCCGCAAGCTTCGGAGTGTTGTTGAAGCTGCCGGTCAGGTCATGCAGATAGCTGGTGGTCTCGACCTTCGCAAGATTCGCGCAGTCGCAGAAGGAGTTGCTAAGGTCTTTCAGACCCGAGGGAGTACTGAGCGCGTTGAGCGCCTCGCACTTGTTGAAGCTCTGGTAGATACCGGTCAGCGATTCCGACAGGCTGAGGGCAGCAAGCGCCTTGGAGGATTCGGCAAAGCAGCTGTCGATATAGCTTACGCCGTCCTCAACGGTAAGAGAGGTGACTCCCTCGTTCGTCTTGTCCTCGCTGATCAGCGCGATAACGGTTTTGTCGTCATACTTTGCGGGGATGGTCAACTCGCCCGAGGCGTCCTTTTTGATGGTGCAGACGATCATATCGTCCTCGACGCCTCTGTTCTCCGCAAATTCATAAGCGGTACCGGAGCCTTTGACATCGGCGACGGTCGAGAAACTGAGGTTGGTTTCATCCACCGCGGCTTTGTCGCCTTTTTTCTCTGAGGATGAACAGGCGGTGATCATCAGCATACCGAGGATCAGGGCGCATACCAATAAAACGGATAAAGTCTTTTTCATGAGAGTACCTCCTTGGTTATGATTAATTATATCTTAGCACATCTTGAGAAAAATTGCTATACTTTTCGGAATTATCCGGAGAATTTTTTGTGCTTTTTGCTGTACGAAACCGATGCGACGGTACCAAAAACGCCCTGCGCGGTCGGAATACGATCGGCACAGGGCGTATCAGGTGAAGCTATTACATGAATTTGTGACTTTCTGCAACGGCAAGCTCGTCACAGCGTTCGTTTTCCGGATGACCGGCGTGACCCTTGACCCATACGGGCTCGACCTTGTGTACGGCGCACAGATCCAGCAGCTCTGCCCACAGCTCGGGGTTCAGGGCTTTTTCCTTTTTGTTGCGCATCCAGTTGTTTTGACGCCATTTTTCCGCCCAGCCGAGCTTTAAGGCGTTGCAGACATACTGGCTGTCGGAATAGAGGGTGACCTCGCACGGCTCTTTCAAGAGCTTTAGTGCACTGATGACCGCCATCAACTCCATGCGGTTGTTGGTGGTGTGCGCCTCGCCGCCGGAGATCTCCTTTTCATGAGCGCCGTATCTGAGGATCGCGCCCCAGCCGCCGGGCCCGGGATTGCCCGAGCAGGCGCCGTCGGTATAGATGTTGACTTGCTTCATAATGTACCTCGCCGGTGATTTCTTGCTGCTATTATAGCACTTTTTACAGCGCTTGCCAACCGTAATCAGGCGATTTGTGCGGAATATCTGTCCGCTTTTGCGCCTATACTGTTAAAAGAATGGGGATTTCTGCCAATTATCCTGCCGCGTCTATTGACCGAAAATCATTTTTGGTGTATACTATATGATGTATAAGTGGGAGTAGGCGCAAAAATCAATTGACAGTTGACAATTGATAATTGACAATTTCGGGAAAGCCTTCGGCTTTTGGATACTATTTTATATCCTCAAACTTCAATGATCATTCAGGATTCCGACGCAGACGGAGTTCACCCTTAATTGTCCGCTGTCAACTGTCAACTTAAATGTTTATCATCTTCGCTTGGACGGTATGGGCGGAGATACATAGATGAACCGATCCCTGACAAATGGAGATCGGGAAAAGACAAGGAGGTCATTATTTGAGCGAGAAAAAGAAAAAGCCTCAAATCAAGCGTCCCGCGAAAAAGCCCGAGGGCAAGGCGGTAAAACAGTCCGCCCCTAAAAAGACGATATTCAAATCGACTGTGAAGTCGAATACCAAAACCCGCAGCGCGAAAGCGCCCGCTAAGAAAAAAGCGAAACAGAAGCCTTCGATCCGCATCGCCTTTCTGGGCGGTCTGAACGAGATCGGAAAGAACATGACTGTTTTCGAGTGTGAGGGCGATATGCTGATCCTCGACTGCGGTATGGCGTTCCCCGACGGCGATATGCTGGGCGTCGATATGGTCATCCCCGATTATACCTACATCGAGCAGAATCGCGACAAGATCCGCGGCGTGGTCATCACCCACGGTCACGAGGATCATATCGGCGGTATCCCGTACCTGCTCTCAAAGGTCAACGTCCCGATCTACGGCACGCCCCTGACCATCGGTCTGATCGAGAACAAGCTCAAAGAGCACAGCCTTTCAGCGCCCGCCGAGCTGATCAAAAAGAACGCGGGCGACCATATCAAGCTGGGCTGCTTTGACGTTGAGCTGATCCACGTCAACCACAGTATTCCCGACGCGGTCGGTATGGCGATCCATTCGCCCGCCGGCACCATCGTCCACACCGGCGACTTTAAGATCGACTATACCCCGATGTCCGGCGGTATGATCGACCTGAGCCGTCTGGCGCAGCTGGGCGATCAGGGTGTGCTGGCGCTGCTCGCGGACAGCACGAACGCTTCCCGTCCCGGTTATACGCCGACCGAACAGACGGTTGCGGACAGCTTTGACAGCTTGTTCGCGAAAGCAAGGCGCAACCGTATCATCATCGCGACCTTTGCGTCCAATATCAGCCGTATCCAGCAGATCTTGAACTGCGCCCAGAAATACGGCAGAAAGGTCGCTTTCTCCGGTCGCTCCATGATCAACTACATGAACGTCGCGCGTGAGCTCGGCTATGTCAAGGTGCCGGATAACCTGATCATCGATATCGATCAGCTCAAGGAATATCCGCCAGAAAAGGTCGTTTTGGCGACGACCGGTTCGCAGGGAGAGCCGATGTCCGCGCTGTCGCGTATGGCGTACTCCGACCACCGCAAGGTAGAGGTCGGCGCGGGCGACTTTATCATCATTTCCGCTAACCCCATCCCCGGCAACGAGCGTACCGTCGGCAACGTCGTCGACGAGTTGCTCAAACGCGGATGTGAGGTCGTATATGAGAGTATGTACGAGGTCCATGTTTCCGGACACGCGTGTCAGGAGGAACTGAAGCTGATCCATTCTCTCGTCAAGCCGAAGTATTTTATCCCCGTTCACGGCGAGCAGAAGCATCTGAGAAAGCACGTGGAGCTGGCGATGAGCGTGGGACTCAGCCGCAAGAACATCTATGTCGGCGATATCGGTAAGGTGGTCGAGCTGTCTGAGAACGGCATGAAAGAGGTCGAAACCGTCACCGCCGGCAAGGTCTTTGTCGACGGACTCGGCGTAGGCGACGTCGGATCGATCGTTCTGCGCGACAGAAAGCACCTCGGTCAGGACGGTCTGATTATCATCGTCGCGTCGCTTGACGTATACGACGGTCATGTGATCAGCGGCCCCGATATCGTATCGCGCGGCTTTGTCTATGTGCGCGAGAGCGGCGATCTGATGGATGACATCCGTGATCTGGCGCTCGAGATCCTTGAGGATTGCTCGCACCGCAATATCCATGAGTGGGGCGTGATCAAGAACCATGTCAAGGACGACGTCGCGAAGCTGATC
>OMTA01000029.1 GCA_900313895.1 uncultured Eubacteriales bacterium
AGAAGAAAGCGTCGTCCGCGACGACCAAGGCGACCGATCCCGAGAATCGCCCCATGAGCGCCGACAGCGGGCAGACGGTCGATCTGCCGACCGCCCCCGCGCCGACAACCGTATCGCCGACAAGGCCTGCCGATGATCGAAACGCCGGCAGATCCGAAGCGCCCGAAAAAAAGGGTACGATAGAAAAGCCGACAACGCTGAAAAAACCGAAGCAGTCCTCTTCGACGACCGCGCCGCGTAACGAACAGGCAGCGTCCCCCGCGCCCGTCGCGCCGACGACCGCGCCTTTGCCGACTGCCGCGCCGCAACAGGCGTCCACCACCGCGCCGACACCGTCAAAGCCCGATCCGGCCATCTTTACCGCGGACACGTATCTGCGCTATAACGGCGGGATCCAATCCTCGAACCCCCTGACGTCCTCCTCAAAGCAGGTCTCTATCCGGCGCATCCTCAACGGCTACAATACCTTTTATGACAACTCCGATTTCCCTTACTCTCCTGCCGGTAAACAAGGCGGCATCTCCGCGCTCGTCTGTAACCGCGAGCAGCTTCGCCGCCTTACCGGCAGCAGGGACAATCGTTTTGATGATACTTATTTCAAGACCCACGCCCTGTATATCCATATGAACCGCGACGTCAACTACCACTGGATCAAATCCGTCACCGGCGCGTATATGAACGGCGGCACCCTGTGTATCGAAAACAGTGAGCCTGTCGGCTATTACATCACCACGAACGCGTCTAACCCCGAACAGATCTACACCGTCGTGTATGAACTGAACAAGTCCGACTTAACGGACTTTAAAAACATGGTTGAATTTACCGACTGAGCGCGGTATCATGTAAGCATAAACCCATCTGCACTGTATTGAAGAAAGGAGCGAATACCATGAAACGAACGTTAGCCATCCTGCTGTGCGCGGCGCTGCTGCTGTCCTGTCTGCCGATCCTCTCGGCGGGTGCAAAGGAAATCAGCGTCGAGCAAAAATTCAAGCTGTTGCTGGACGATATCGAGATCGCCTATCCCCATCATCAGGCGAATCAGTATTATTTCGCCGAGCTGAAAAAGGCCGACAGCTGGACGTTGATCCGCGGCGGTATGCGGGATCTGAATCAGCTTGCTAATACCCCGGATCTCCACTACGCGACCGTCGGCAACAAGCTCGTATGGTCAAACAAAAACAGCGAGCCTTTCAAGAGCGGCTACGGCGTCTATGACGCAAAGTCCGGCGCGTTCTACGACCTGACCGACGCGTGGGGGCGCGATTTCAGCGGACTTCGTGACGCGTGGAACGCTATGCCCGGCGACGAGGGCGATCCCCGCGAATGCGGAGCACAGCTGATCGGTGACGCCGACAGCGACAACGAGGTGACCATCCTTGACGCGACGCGGATACAGCGATATGTCGCCGAGCTGGACGCCGATCCCTTTACACAAACGCTGAAAAATGACTACTACTTCGGCTACCCGCTTTATAAGTGTACCGACTACGACCGCGACGGCGATTTCACCATCATGGACGCGACCAAGGTCCAGCGGCATATCGCCGACCTGCCGAATATGCTCGACTACAAGGTTAAGTGGAGTGAAACAGTGTCCACTCCCAGCAATTTCAATTGTCGCGAAAAGTATCTTGTGACCGACCGCTCACAACTCCACGAGGAGTATGAGGACGAGAAGAGGATGCTCGACAGCTACGATGACAGCTTCTTTAAGGACCATATGCTGGTCGGCGTGAATATCCTCGGTCATATGGAGCAGTACATGACGACGGTCACCGGCGTTTCGATCGACAGCGACGGCGTGCTGAATGTCGATTTCCGCAGCGAGAGGAAGATAGAAGCGAGAACGATCACCTGTCATCAAACCGCCTGCATCGAGCTTTCCAAAGCCTTCCTCGACGATATCAAGGATATCAAGATCAACGTCGAATACGTCACCCCTGTCAGCCAAACGCTGGTCGCGGACGCCGTCAAATACATCGATGCGATCGACCGTCCCTCCAATGCTGTGGCGGCACAGCTGGGCTACAAGATGCTCAGCACTACCCACGAGTTCACGGGCAGCTATGACCTCAGCGTGCCGGATTCCTTCAAGGAGATCATCGAACTGCACGCCGGTCAGTATAACAGCAGTGAATTGAAAGGCTATCTCGCGGTCATCAAAACGCCCGAGCAGTACAAGTACATTTTCCCGAAGCGCGACGCGTCAAAATACACCGAAGCGTTCTTTAAGGATCACGCGCTGATCGCTCTGGTACACCAATTCTCCGATTACTACGACTACATGACCATGTCCCATGTCGCCGTCAAGCGCGACACCCTCTATGCCGAGATCGACGTTTTTACGCCTTTCGATAACGCACCGCTGGGCAATGTTTACTACGACGTTGTCAGCGTCAACCTTAGTGACGTCAAGGACGTCAACAACGCTCGCCTGTGGTACGACGACCGATACAGCAGAAAAATGCTACTGGGCGTCTATCCCGGCGATGGTGAGCTGCCTGCCCTGCCCTACAGCATCGATTCCGCCGATGTCAACAGGATCTCTGCAACGTCTGTCTACCATGATACAGATTCCGATTTGTATCTGCCGGAATCCATGTACAGCAATCCCTGCAAAGCCAAGGTCGCGGTCGCCTATAACCCCGAGCAGATGAAATACCTCATCGGGTATCAGGTCCCCGACGGTGACGAAAGCTTCGAGGACAACGCGTATCTGATCCTCGATTATTTGAGCAAGGACACAACTGCCGAAATCGCTAAGATCTATCTCAACTCCTCAGCGGAACTTGACGTTATCCTCAGCGAGACCGAAGTGAGCGAAAGCGCCGACTACCGCCACACCGTCCAGATCATGAAGATCCCCAAGGATCCGATCTTCTGTGCGGCAAACAATATCTATCTGTGGAGCGAAACGCCGATCGACAATACGATCGTGACCGAATGTCCCCGGCAAGTACGACTATACCTGGGAGGATCTCGAACAGAACGCAGGGGTGAAAGAGAGCGAGACCGGCTATAGCTTCCTGATCGACAGCAAAGAGAAATTCAAGAAACTCCTGCCGAAAACCGATCCCTCCGTCTACACCGACAGCTTCTTCCGCAATTACTCGCTGATCGTCACGGTCATGCAGGGGTACGACGACAGCGCCTATGCCGACGTCAACTATGTCATGAAGGATGTCGACGACGTGCTGTACATCAACCCGCAGGTGAAATACACGCAAAGCACGGATGAGGACGGCACGCCGATCGCAGAGCCTACCGAGCCGCTGGTATGGTGTATCCAGCGCGTCAGCCGCAAATCTGTCGCCGGCGTCAAGAGCATCGGCTTCTGGCGCAACAACCCGACCTCCGGCAAGATCGCCTACTCCGTGATGGAGGCTTACGATCCTGATTACGCATTTAGCGAAGATACCGCTGCAGACCACATCACCGCAAAATCGCTGGTCAACAGCGCGATCAATACCCTCTACGGCAACGAAGATCGCGACAGCCACACCTTTGAGGTCGAGAAAAAGGACGACAAGTACTTTGAGACCCACGACGTGATCGCTATGCGCGTATATCAGGGCAGCTGCGAAACCGCTCTCGAGGTCACGGGCGTGGAGCTGAAAAGCAATCAGCTGATCGTTTCGATCGATCGCCGTCACTATAGTACGACTGAGCCACCCGACAGTCATCTCCGGCTGATCTTCCTCGAAATTCCCACACTGGGCGCACGATATAATAACATCAAGGTTACCATTAATGATACCAGCGAATACAAAGCCCTTGTCGCGCCGCTGACTCCCGCAGACAAACGCAAAAGCGAGTCGTATGTCATCTCCCACGCCTTTGATTACAAGTACATCACGGCGACCGAGATGGAATCCAACAAAAACACGATCGTGGATTACAGCATGGGCGACCTTCATCTTAATGAGGAGAACGGTTCCGATTACATCCTGCTGATGAGGGACAAATCGGAATATGATCTGCATTTCGGAGGGATCAAAACCGCTCGTAACTATTCCGTTTCTTATTTCAACGATAACGCGCTGATCGCGGTCGTCGGCGTCGGCAACAGCGGGGACGCCGTTGCAAAGATCGACTCCCTCGCGGTGACCGACGCGTGCGGGATGCTCTATTCCGACGCGCGGATCGACTATCCCCATCCCGATTTGGGGGCGACTGCTAACACGCCGTTGGTCTGGACGATCTATCAGGTCAAAAAGAGCGACGTGCAGAACGTCAGCGGTATCGGCTTCTGGAATCCCGACAGCATGATCCGCGAGATCGTGCCTGAGCGTGAAAAGATGAACAGGATCATTTCAGAAAGCGGTGAGCAGTGCAAGCTGCTGAGTACCGACGCTTACCAGATCACCGCCCTGAGCGGTACCCAACAGCGCTATGGAGATTGGTCAGTCTTCAGAATGAACGAAACGCTGACGGAAAGCGGCTATGTCATGGTGATCAAGGACGCGCGCACGTTTGAGAAATATTTCCCTGCCACTGACTTCAAGCAGCCCTACAAAGGATTCTTCAATTACGACGCCTTGATCGTGATGGTCTCCCGCGGCTCGGATGACAGCGCCGTGGCTGAGATGAGCGATTTTGCGGTCGTCGGTCAAAGCCTGTACGTCGACGCGCACACCTCTACCTTAGCCAACGGCGAACCGTCACGGCCGATGATCTGGACTTGCGTCAGCGTAAATAAGAGCGATCTCGACGGCGTTAAGGAGATCCGCTTCTGGGACTCCGACAGCATGATCCGCGAGATCAAGCCCACGAATCTTACCATGGACTTCATCAAGACAAGCAACGAAGACCGATACCGTGTGTTGGACTCTACGGCGGCGGATATCGAGCCGAAGAGCTCGCAGGCGCGCTATGAACTCAGCTACAGCTCACTGAACCTTCCCAATTCCGAGCTGACCGGCGGTTATATCATGATGATCAAGGATAAGGCGACGCTCGACCGACACTTCCCTGCCGCGCGTTTCAATACAGAAGCATATACCGACGCGTACTTCAAGGACAACGCCATCATCGCGATGGTCAGCCGAGGCGGCGAGGACACCGCTCGGGCGGATCTCAACGCGCTCGGTATCGTCGGCGAACAACTGTATGTCGACGCGCGTGTCAGCTACCATCCGTATTTCAGTTCGGACGGTATGCTGGAAGAAATGCCCTCATCGCCGATGGTCTGGAACTTCCGTCAGGTCAAAAAGAGCGATATCAGCGGCGTAAAGTCCTTCGCCTTCTGGAATAGTGAGGCAATGATCGCGCCCGTATTTGTCCGCAGCGGCTATGTCCCCGATCCGACGTCAGAGTATGTCAAGGATATCAAGACGACCGAGATCACGATGTCCTCTCCGTCTGAAAGCGACTTTTCATGGAAGCCTCTCGGCACCAGCGAGACAGGCTATACGCTGATCCTCAACAGCCGCGCGGCGCTTGAGTACTACCTGCCCGGCTTTGATACCGAGAAGAAGTATAACGACGCGTTCTTCAAGGACAGCGCGATCATCGCCGCCGTCCTCAGGGGCAACGACGCTACCGGCGCCGCTCATTTCGGAAAGATCGGCGTGATCAACAACACGCTGTTTGTCAACGCGTATTACACGAACAATCAGCCTGTCATCGACGGAACACCTGTCGCTCAGCCGACCACGCCCACGATCTGGACGTTCGCAAAAGTCAGCAAGGCGGATATCAAGTCGATCGGCGATATCCAATTCTGGAACGCAAAATGATCCTTCAAATACTCCTATAATTACACCCTATCAAGCCGGCGTTCTCCCAAAAGGGAGGGCGTCGGTTTTGTCATAAAGAAACAGCAGTCTCTACGCGGACTGCTGTTTTCGGCAAAGGATGCCGCATGATAATACTAATCTTTGATAAAAAGATTTAATCAGATATTAGGGATAAATTTTGCAGAGCACGGCGGGCGACGCAGGCAGGCTGGCGCCTGTCAAGGAGTCCAACAAAGCTATGCGAAATTTAGCCCAATAAATGATAAAGGTTTTAATTAAGGATTAGTATAAAAACGTATCGAAAAAACGGGCGCTCGATCCCGCTTCGGAAAAGAGCGCCCGTTGTGTTATATTGTGTTTTCAGCGGATCAATCAGTTGAACTGAGAGTTGTAGATCTCGCAGTAGAGTCCGCCCAGCTCCATGAGGGAGTCGTGGTTGCCGGTCTCTACGATATTGCCGTCCTTCATGACAAAGATCAGGTCGGCGTTCTTGATGGTAGAAAGTCTGTGCGCGATGACAAAGCTGGTTCTGCCGCTTGTCAGAGAATCCATCGCCTTCTGGATCAGGATCTCTGTTCTGGTATCGACGTTACTGGTCGCCTCGTCAAGAATCAGCATCGGTGCGTTTTCGGTCATAGCTCTCGCGATCGTGACGAGCTGTTTCTGACCTGCGGAGAGCGCGCTCTCCTTCTGGATCTCGGTATCAAGTCCCTGCGGCAGGGTGGATACATAGTGCGCGAGGTTGGTCTCCTCGAGGATCTCCTGAAGTCTGTTTTCATCAACATTCTTCAGGTTGTAGACGATGTTCTCTCTGAGGGTGCCGTTGATGACCCAGGTTTCCTGCAGGATCATACCGAAGATCTCGCGCAGCTCATGACGGGACATATCCTTGATGGATACGCCGTCGACCAGGATGTCGCCGCTGGTGATCTCATAGAAGCGCATCAGCAGGTTGACCAGCGTGGTCTTGCCGGCGCCGGTAGGGCCGATGATCGCGACCTTCATGCCGGGCTTGATCTTACCGGAGAAGTTGGTGATGGTGAGCTTCTTGGGATCGTAGCCGAAGCATACGTCTTTGAATTCGACCTCGCCGCGGATATGGTCGTGGTCGAGAAGCTGTTTCTTTTCGCCTTCGTCGGGAAGCTCTTCCAGCTCAAGGAAGTTGAATACACGGTTGCACGCGGCGGTACCGAGCTGGATGGTGGAGCTCGCCTGGCCGATCTGTGCCAGAGGCTCCTGGAACAGCGATACATAAATGATGAAGCCGGTGATAACGCCGATATCGGAGATAGTGTTGTTCGCAAAGAGCAGACCCGCGACGATCAGGACCGCAGCATAGGTCAGGTAGGATACAAACTGCATCGCAGGCTCGATCAGCGTACCGATCGCCTGAGATTTGTACAGGATGGTACCGAAGAGATCGTTTTTCTCTTTGAATTCCGCGATCTTCTTGTCTTCGGCGTTGAACGCCTTGATAACCAGCTGACCGGAGTAGTTTTCTTCAACAGCGGCGTTGACCTCGCCGAGGAGCTTCTGGTTCTTATCGAACAGCGGAAGCGCAAACTTGAAGGTAAGGCCGACGATGATCAGCATGATGGGGAGCGACGCTACAACGACGAGCGCCATCTGCCAGCAGGCGAGGAACATCGCAACGAATACGCCGACCAGCATGACGCCGGACTGTACCAGCATACCGACAGAGTTCTGCAGGGAGGTGCTGAGGATATCGACGTCGTTGGTGATAACGGAGAGGATATCACCGGTCTGGGTCGTATCAAAGTAATCCAGAGGCATATTGTTGATCTTGCGGGAGATCTGTCTTCTCAGATCCTTGGAGAATCTCTGGATGATGGTGTTGAGGATAAAAGCCGAAATAAAACCGGAAAGGAACGCGATACCGATGTACGCGACAAGGATCAGCGCGTAATGGGTCACGTTTTCCGTGTTGATGACAAAGTTACCGGCAACAGCCTCTTTGCCGACCGGAGAGATCTCGTTCGTCAGGTCGCGGATCATGCCCGGGGTCAGGATCGTGAAGATGACCGAGGTGATCAGCAGGATGATCGAGATAATGAAAGGCGCATAATACGGTTTGAACGCCTTGACAAGGCTACCCAGCTTGTTCTTTTCTTTAGCAGGAGCATTTACGGTGTTACTCATAATCCTAACTCCTCCTTACTAAGCTGTGATAAAGCGATCTCCTGATAGACAGGACAATTTCTGACCAGGTCATAGTGCTTGCCGATACCGACCATCTTGCCCTGATCCAGTACAACGATCTGGTCAGCGTCCATGATGGTACCGACGCGCTGTGCGATGATGACGCGAGTGGTATCGGGGAGCTGTTCCGCGATACGGCCTCTGACAGTCTTGTCGGTTCTGTAGTCGAGCGCCGAGAAAGAGTCGTCGAAGATCAGGATCTCGGGCTTGGTCGCTACCGCTCTCGCGATACAGAGTCTCTGCTTCTGACCGCCGGAGAAGTTCGATCCGCCCTGAGCGACGGGAGATTCATACTCGTTTCTCTTCTTCATGACAAAGTCATCGGCGTCCGCGATCTTAGCCGCCCATCTGATTTCCTCAAGCGACATATCGGAATCCTTGAACGCGATGTTTTCTTTGATGTTGCCCTTGAAGAGGAAGCCTCTCTGGGGCGCGTAACCGATGCGGTCTCTCAGGTCGCTCTGGAGAACATCCTTGACGTTGACGCCGTCGACGAGGACTTCGCCTCGTGTACAGTCCGCCATACGCGGGATCATGTTGATGATCGTGGTTTTGCCGCTGCCGGTAGCGCCGATGAAGGCGATGGTCTCACCCTGCTTGACCTTGAAGCTGATATCGGATACAGCCTCTTTGTCCGAGCCGGGATAGGCAAAGCCGACGTTTTTGAACTCGATCGTGCCCGCTTCTTTGAAAGCAACGGGATTCTCGGTATCCAGAACAGATACCTCATGCGTGATGACCTCATGGATACGCTTTGCGCTGACGGAAGCTCTCGGCCAGATAACGATCAGCGTGACCATCAGGACGAAGGACATGATGATCTGGCTTGCGAGCATGACGAACGCGTTTGTCGCGCTGAAGGACTGTTTAGCGGCTTCCATATCCATGCCGTTGAGGACGTAAGCGCTTGCCCACAGGATGGACAGGGACAGTCCCGTCATGACCATCATGACGAACGGCGTAAAGACGGACAGCACTCTGCCCGCGAAGATCTGGACCTTTGTGAAAGCGGCGTTGACCTTCTCGAACTTGTTTTCCTGATAGGATTCCGCGTTGAACGCTCTGACGACTCTGACGCCGGTCAGGTTCTCTCTGGAAGCGACGTTCAGCGCGTCGGTCAGCTTCTGGATGATCTTATACTTGGGCGTCAGCATCATCAGCAGGACGACGACGACAACGACAAGGAGTACCAGCCAGACAGCGGTCGCAATCGTCAGTGATGTGTTGGCATACTGCAAGAGCATCATAACAGACCATACCATGACGACAGGCGCAAGGAAAGCGGTCTTTAAGAATGTGATCCAAGCGATATGTACGTTCTGCATATCGTTGGTGGTACGGGTGATCAGGGATTCTGTAGAGAAAGAAGCGAAGTCCGAGATAGCGAACTTATTGACTCTCTCATACATTTTCTGTCTGATACCGGTGACACAGCTGGCGGCTGCCGAGCTGGCAACAAATCGGATAATGACCTCGATCGCCGCCATCATGATCGCGCAGATGACCATATACAGGCCATACCACCAGATCTCAGCCACACCGTTTTCGCGGCTGTTCTGAACCGCGTTGGTCAGCAAGCTGATGTAGCTGACGATTTGCATCATGAAGAAAACTTCACCCAGCGTCAGCAAAAAGATCGCGATGACTGAGATCCAGTTTTTCGCCTTCATGTTTTTGAAGAGTAATTTGAACATGACATCCCCTCTTAAAATAATTTGTGCTTATGTTAACGGCAAAGCTGCCGCTAATCACCTGATGGATGCTCCAAACGATATCCGATCAGCGGTCGGACATCGGGATCGTTACCTTCACCGACGTACCGCCGCTCTCGCGGGGCAATATCGTCAGCTTTCCGCCGCACATCATCTCTAGACGCTGCTTGATATTGTTCAGGGCGATATGCGGTTCGTTGTCATCGACCGGATTATAGCCCGGGCCGTCGTCCTCGACGATGATCTCGCTTGATGTATCCGTCTGTCGGGTGACGACAGAGATGTGTATCGGATCGCTGCTCGCGTTCATGCCGTGCTTGACGGCGTTCTCTACGATAGGCTGGAGCGTCAGCGGCGGTACGCGGAACATGGTGTGCGGCGTATCAAAGCTGACGAAAAGACTGTCCTCAAACTGCGCCTGCTCAACCGCGAGATAGGCGCGGGTATGCTCCAGCTCATCGCGGAACGGGACGGTGTCCTCGCTCGCGATCGCGGTAAAATTCTTACGCAGATAGGTGGTGAAATCCAGCGTGACCTGCTTTGCCTTTTCGGCGTCCTGATCACACAGGTAGTAGATGCCCATCATCGTGTTATAGATGAAGTGAGGCCGCATTTGCAGCACCATGATGCCGGCGCGCTGCTTGGCGATCTCACGCTGTTGACGCATAAAATGTTCTATATTGTCCGAGAGGATAATGCCGAACATCGTCAGCGCGCAAACGACGATCCCGAGTAGTACCAGCATATCGGCATCGTGAAATATATAGATGGTAACCGCGACTGCCAGAGGCAGCATATAGACGAAAAGCGCGATAAAACACTTTCCGGAGAGCTTTTTACGCCTTCTGATCAGACCGGCTATGTTGAGGATCGTGATCACGACCGGCGGCGTCAGCAGCAGCGGGTACCACGCTCCGCGGTAGAACTGATTATTCGACACGTAGTAGAAGAGATCCGTAAACGGAGCGACTAACACCATCAGGCAGAATATGCCCCACAGCGTCATAACAGTGCGAAACAGCACGCTGCTTCTGATGTTTTCCGAACAACAATGCAGCAAAAAGAACGTCGGAATGACGGTCAGCATGGAGAAAAAGAGATATTCGCTCAGGACGACTATCATTTCGGCTTTCACCATATCAGGGTCGGTGTAGATGAGCAAATCGATAAAAATCGCTATGACATACAGCAAAAGCAGGGAGAAGAGGATGATGAAAAACCGCCTGCTCCACCTATCAAGCGCGGGCATAAAAGCTGAGAACGCGATGCCGAGTATCATCAGCAGTAACAGCGCGCCGCCAACCGAATAGCTGACGATCGTACCCCAGTCGTTCATACGCCATCGCCTCCCGTCCAGAACGGGTATCTCAGGTTTTTGAGCTGTTCCCGGACGCCGTCGGGTGTGATCGGCTTGAGCATAAAGCCGCTCGCTCCTGTGCCCCATGCGTCAAGCGCATACTCGCTGTAGGCGGTAAGATAGACCACATTGGTTCGGGGATTGATCTCGAGCAGCTCGCGGCACAGCTCCAGTCCGCTGGTGTTTCTCAGCTCGATATCCAGAAAAGCGAGCGCGACGCGGTTCGATTTTGCGTATTCGATCGCTTCCGAAGCCTGTGTAAATCCCGTGATCGTCGCGTGAGGCATGACCTCTTCGAGTATCGGCAGACCGCCGGTGAGGATCAGCTTTCTGTCATCCACCATGATGACATTAGGGAACTCGTCGCTCTGAGCGGCGGCGGAGAGCAGCACGTTGACGTCTACGCCTAAAACGGCGGCGAGTCTGGAGATCATCGCGGCGTCAGGCAGACGGCTGCCGGTTTCCCACCGGACTACCGTAGAGCGGGTAACATACACCTTTTCCGCCAACGCCTGCTGCGAAAAGCCCTTTTCAGTTCGTAGTTTTTTTAAGGTATCCGAAAAAAACTGACCCATGACGATATCAAACCCCGTAATTGATATTTTTATCCATATCTATTTCATTGTACTACAAAAATATTATAGAAAAATGAAAGGGCAAAAACAATCTTCTTGTCAAAAATTAGGTGTTCCATTATGGAACACCTAAGGAAAATTTTTGTGAAAATGCCAAAAAAATATGGATTTTTATTGAAATATATTGTATTATAAATATGAACGTTTGTCAAATCACGGATAACGGTTGTTAGTATTATTCGAGCCTGCCGGTCTTGAAGGTGAACAGATCCCTTTTCAGCTGTCGATTCCGTGTCAGACGTAAAGCAAAACTTTTCAGAGAGGTGTTTTTATGACAGTATTATTCATTATTTTCGGCATTCTGATGATTGCCTGCGGTTTTTCCTGTATGTTTACTCCTTTGTACACATTCCTGCGAATGGAATACTTTATCGTAATCCTTATGTTGGTATTCGGTATTGTCGGCATCATCAAATCCATCGCCGGAAAACGATTCGGCGTCAGCTTTGTGTTTGATATCCTGAGCGTTATCTTGGGTATCGTTCTGCTGGTATTCCCCGGCACCCTGCTGTTTGCGGAGAGCGTGTCGCTGATCATCACAGCCATCTGGATCATGATGATGGGTATCGTGACGATCTTCGATTCCATCAAGTACACAAAACCTCTTGGCGGCGGGATGTGGATCCTGCAGCTGATCTTCGGTATCCTCGCGATCCTGATCGGCGCTTACTCTTTCTTCAATCCGTTGCTTCTGGCGATATCCTTCGGCATCATGATCGGTATCTTCTTCATCGAGACCGGCTTCACGCTGATGTTCAGCGGCGCAATGATCAAGGATTAACAAAATCATATTATTTGATGATCAGTTGCAAGGAAATGATTGCGGATAGCGAGACAGACGGAAATCTGAAGAACGCGTTAAAGGCATTTTACCTGTACTACGCGGAGGCTGATCGCTACTTCAGCTAACACATAGTATTCCGAAAAGATACGAACCCGATGTTCGGATCTGACGATAGCAAAAGTTATAACGGGCATAGATCTCCTGAAAAGAGGTCTATGCCCGTTTTGTATATTGAAAAAAGAGGTACTCGACCTTGCGTAAAGGCAGAGTACCTCTTTTGTTTGTTCTGATTATGAATCTTTATAAAGCGACAACAGATCGGTCGTCTTTATGATGTCTTTTTGTCATCGACATAGTTGTTGAAACGTCCCTGCAGGGTGGACCAGATATCGTCTGCCTCGATACGCGCTTTCTTTACGATCACCTCGGCTTGAGTGTTAGCGTCCTGTAAGATGGCGTCAGCCTTTTGCTTGGCGATCATCTCGTACACCGCGTAATCCTGCTGCATGGTGTCGTGCATTTTCTTGATCTTGGCAAGGTAATCGTCCGCGGCTTTTTGTGCCGCCTCCATCACACCGTTGACGCGGATCGCCATCTCGGCGATAGAACCCGGCTCGGTGACTTCGGTGTCCATGGACGCGAGCTTGCTTTCCATCTCGTCAGTCTTCGCCTTGAGAGCTTCGTTTTCAGCGGTGAGCTTTTCTACCTGCTGTGCCAAGCTCTCCTTTTCCTCCGCTAAGGGGGCGTATTCATTGAGCTTTCGCTCCAGCGCCTCGATATCGCTTTTTTGAGATTGCAGCAGCATGACCAGCTGATCCTTTGCCATGTTTTTATAGTTCACGCCGCCCTCGGGCATACTTTCGGTTTGAAACAGAGCCATTTTGTTATCCTCCCTGTGGAATAGTATTGATATATGTATGATCTTTCGTCCGATGATCGTTATCGACGGTCGGGCGATCGTTTTACGCTATGCAAAAGAGATGTTGCGCTCCGCGGACGGTTCGTCGGCGGGGTTTGTTCTTGAGAGCAGATAGCCTTGGATATAATCGCAGTCCGCCTTTGCGGAAGCCGCCATCTCCTCCTCGGTCTCGACGCCCTCGCACAGCGCCTTGATGCCGAGGAAGTGGGAGA
>OMTA01000094.1 GCA_900313895.1 uncultured Eubacteriales bacterium
CAGAGAGCTTGAAAAATACCAGCTGGTCGAGCAGAGCATCAACAAAAAGTTTCACAAGAGCCTGTGGCGGCCCTTCATCAACGCCATGAAACAGTATGAGCTGGTACAGGCGGGGGACCGGATCGCGGCCTGCATCTCCGGCGGGAAGGATTCCTTCCTGAACGCCAAGCTCCTGCAGATGCTGCAGCGGCACAGCGACGTGCCCTTTGAACTCGTTTTCCTGATGATGGATCCGGGCTACAATGAGGAAAACCGCCGGGTGATCGAGGAAAACGCGAAGCTCCTGAACATCCCGCTCACGGTCTTTGAGACGGACATCTTCGACGTGACGGCTTCCGTGGGAAAGAGCAGCTCGGCCTGCTATCTCTGCGCCCGGATGCGCCGGGGCTATCTCTACAGCAAGGCGAAGGAGCTCGGCTGCAACAAGATCGCGCTCGGGCACCATCTGAGCGATGTGATCGAGACGACCCTGATGGGCATGTTCTACGGCTCCCAGCTGCAGGCCATGCAGCCGAAGCTGCACAGCAAGAACTTCGAGGGGATGACCCTGATCCGCCCGCTCTACTGCGTCCATGAGGACGACATTCTGGCCTGGTGCCGCTACAACGACCTGCACTTTATCCGCTGTGCCTGCCGCTTCACGCAGAACTGCGACAGCGACGAACACAGCAGCAAGCGCAAGGAGACAAAGCTCCTGATCCAGAAGCTGCGGGAGGAGAACCCCAACATCGACCGCAGCATCTTCAACAGCATCCATGCCGTGCATCTGGACACCTTCCCAGGCTACAAGACCGGCGGCGAGATGCACAGCTTCCTGGAACGGTTCAATCAGGGGGAAGAGGTCGAAGAGAATGGATAAACGACTCAAACGCATCCTGCCCCGGGTGCAGAAGCCCGCGCGTTACACGGGCGGGGAATACAATCAGATTCTAAAGAACAAAGACGAAGTGGACCTTCGTCTGGCCTTCTGTTTCCCGGATATCTATGAGATCGGCATGTCGAACCTGGGCCTCAGCATCCTGTACCACACCATGAACAGCCTTGATTTCGTGTGGTGTGAGCGCGTCTTTGCCCCCTGGGGAGACATGTATGACGAGATGAAACAGGCCGGCATCCCCCTCTACGCGCTGGAGAGTCTTTCCCTCGCCAATAACCAGCTCAGCGATATTTCGACGCTGTGCTGCAAGGCTTCAAGCGCCTTATATAACTGAACCTCTGTACGGTAAGGGCGGTCGTGGCAGCTCTCGAGACGATAGGCAAAAACTGCCGGTCCGCTCTCAATGACTGTAATATCCGGGTGATAGTACCCGAAGCAGTCAAGGTTGGCGGTGTTCAGCGCATACAGCATTTCCTTGACCTCATTCTCCGGCATATCGTAAAAGCGGAGCAGAGAGCGGTACAGATGAATATAGCCGGTTAACGGCATAATGTGTTTGATCAAAAAAGAACCTCCTAAAGTGTGGGCGCGGATACTACCCCCATAGTCTCCGCGTCCGCGATCTATATAAACCTTATCTTGCTATTTCCTTACGGCGTCACTCGTCGCCGTCGGTATCATCCTCGGGCAGATATTCGGGACTGCCGTAGTGCTCACCGTCACTGTAGTCCTCGCCGTAGCCCTCGGCTTCTTCCTCATCGTCGAATGAAGATCCCTGCTTCTTCGGCTTGATAATCTTCATGTAAATACCGATACCGGCAACAAGCACGAACGCCGCGCCGATTACAATATACATCATCATGTTATTATCTCCGCCCTTCTCAGCGTTTCCGCTCGGATTCACTTCGTCAGCGGTTGATGAAGATTTACCCGAGCATTTGCTTATATCGGTTTTGCACACTGGGCAATCCTCGTTCACATGACCGTCAGTGCATTTATCAGAACAGGTACAAGACTGAGAGGAAGGGATCGAGCTGATCGTGATCCTATCGTTCTCAGCCGCGAGTGCCATCAAATCGGATTCTGTCACGGCATTGAGAAAGTAGACGTTTTCAGAGCCTCGCGCTCCGTCCACGACCAGATAAAAGACGTTGCCTGCCGGTGTAGTGATCGTGTAAAACTCTTTGTCGTCGTTGTCGCTCTGATAGTAGTTGAGTACCGAAGCCTGCCCGTTGGGTGTTAAGGCGTTCGGTGATAACGTCGGAGCTGGAACAGTCGGTGCGGCTGTCGGCGCAGGCGCAGGAGTTGTCGTTTCTGCCACAGGTGCAGCCGGCGCCGCCGGTGCGGTCGTCGCGTCTACGGGTTCGGCAAATACTGTCAGCGAGAATGTAAAGACCGCCATCAACATAAACAGCGCCGTCAGCGCGGCGATACGCTTAATCCTCATAGTCATCCTCCGTTTCTTTTGCATTTCGTTTCTGTAAAAACACCGCAAGTTCGGCCGGCGTCAAATGATTGTCGCGGCAAAAAGCAATAAGCTCGCTGTTTTCGAGATCAGTCTTTTGCTTCTTATACTCGCGGAGCTTATCTTGCAGCTCGGCAATTTTGGTTTCTGTTTTCTCAATATCTCTATTGAGCTTTTCAATTTTTGGATTCAAATAATACCTCCGATATATAGATTTACGGCAGTCTGCCGAAATGTAAAAAGTGTTCCTGCCAATAGCTTGTATTGATACTTGTATAGGATATGGGATCGCCACAATGGATCATCATACCGTCGCCGACATAGATCCCGACATGGCTTGCGCCTACAACGTCATAGGTCCGCTCAAAGAAGATCAGATCGCCGGGCTTTGCCTCAGAAGGCGCAATGGTCGTACAGAAATCTTCCAAACCTAAAACGCCCTGACGTCCGACGTCCCAACCGCTGTGATTGATGACCCACGAGACAAAACCCGAACAGTCAAATGATTCTTCCGGACTTGATCCGCCCCAAACGTAAGGGTAGCCGAGATACTTTTCCGCTTCTGTAAGGATCGCTCTGAACCTTGCGTCAGATAGCGCCGAGGGCGGAACACTGTAATTGGTATAGCTGCCGCTGCGCCCTGTTCCTGTCGGCAAGTGCCGCTCGGTCTCGTCTCCGGTCTCCGCAAAAAACAGCGGATTAAAATAATCGCCGTCAACCAACACTTCCAAATGAAGGTGCGGACCGGTTGAATTACCCGTGCTGCCAACCTTTGCAATCACATCACCTGCGCTGACCGTATCACCGACCGACACAAGTATCTGCGAACAATGACCGTACTTTGTGACAAGGTTCTTACCCTCGGGCGTTTCACCGGACAGCTCAACGCATAAGCCGTAGCCGCCGTTCTCACCGGCAATCGTAACGGTTCCGTCGTGTCCGGCTCGTATCTCCGTACCCTGAGCCATACCGATGTCAACACCGGTATGATAGTTCTTATCTCCGCTGATCGGGTGAACACGATAGCCATAGTAGCTTGTGACATACGGTATCCAGTTGGTATCTCCGAATACATTGCCGACGTACTGACGACAGCCCTTTGTTGTCATCAACAGCTCACAGATCTCCTTTTGCTCGGCGTTCATTCGAGAGGCAACGACTCTTTCAATCGGCGTTGTAGTCAGCTTGACATTGAGGATCTTATATTCATACTCAACCTCAGTTGCCGATTGACGGTGCGTCGTTGGATCGGTGCGCGATTCAGTCCGCGTTTTGCGTTGCACTTCTTCTGTAACAGATAAATGATATTGGCTGTTGAACAGCCCGCGCATAGCGGTCTCAGCGGTAGCACTGTCAAATTCTCCGTACACGGCGGTCAGATAGCCCATCAGAACATAGGGATCATGCTCTATCGCATCGATCTGATAGTGATATTCGTCATACCCGGGATGGGTGTTCTCAATATCGTCGATCTCCATTTGCAGATCAGTCTCCCACTCGGTATAGGTCAACTCCGCCTGAGATATGGTATAGTCGTCCGCTTGATACGATGCCGCGGATACAATACCGCCGGTTCCTGCTCCGATACTGGCGCAGGAAGAAAACGCCGAAGCAATAAAGATAATCAGAAAAAGAAGCAACCCGATTACGAGACAGGCTATCGGGTGATTCTTGATTGCCTGCACGACCTTCTTTGCGATCTTCTCCGTTGTGACGGCGGTGTCCTTAGCTCGTTTGCCTTTCTTGTATGCGTCGCGCGCCGCTTTCGCGTACTTACGTTTCAGGCGCTTCTTATAGGCGAGCTTCGCAAGACCTTTCTTTTTCAGAGCAGGATTATCCGCTAACGCCTTTTGATACGCCGCCTTTGCCTGTGCGTTGATGGTTTTGCCCTGCAACCGTTTCACCTTGTTATACGGCGCCAGCTTTCGGGCGCGGTTAGCGTAACGGAGACCGGCTTCGCCGGCAAGTTCGGCGCGGTGTGCCGCCTGAATACCGACGTTCTCCTGTTCGTTGCGGTAGATCTGATTATGGATCATACCGCCTGCCATACCTGCCGCCGCTTTGATTGGCTTTAGCGCCGCCGGTCCGTTGAGAGCGGCCGATTGATCCTTGATCTCCTTTTCAAATCTCAACCGCTGTTTGGATTTACCGGTAGCAGGATCGGCAGATACATCGACACGAAGTCTGCGTCGGGAAGGCAGCTTACGTTCCGCTTTGTGTGTACGCTTTTCAAAACGCTCCGCCCGCGCCTGTGCTCTTTCGAGCTTTCGGTTAACCGCGTCCTCACGGGACAGATCATCGTCGGCAAAATTCAGCTTAGAGGTACGGGTATTGTTTTCCTCCGCCCGTGCCGCCTCTCTGAACCGTTGATGATAACGGTTTTTATCACTCTGAACGTGATATCTCGGCTGAGCGTCATCCTGACGGGCAGCCTCGCTGCGGTTCTCATGAGATACCGTATGCCTTGCGCTCGTCTGCGAAAAGCCGTGTGTTTCTCTCGCGTTATCCGTACTTGACGATGTACTGTCAACGGATGTCTCGCTGCTGTGCTCGCCGAAGCCTTTGTCAACAATCGTTTGCGGTCGTCGCGTCGATCCTTCCGATGTACGCGACGCCGCTGACAGGCGATCCACTGTCGGATTGCTGATTGGTTTATCTGACGTCCGCTCCCTCGGCTGCGCCCGTATATCTTCTCTTTCTCTCGGCATATTCTTCACCCCCCTACGCTTCTTATGCGGCTTCATCCTTAACTTCGTCAGGACGAGTGGTCATGATCTGATACAAGGTCGTATCCTTCGGGAAGTGATCGACAAACGGAATGATGACATTGCCAAAGAATAAGAGACCTTCGCCCGGACCGGACTGTGTGACATGAGAAAGCTGGTGCTGAGAGATACCGAGCTGCTTTGCAAGGATAGTACGGTCACTCTGCGCCTGATTGAGCATGTAGATAAAGTCGGAGTTCTCAAAGATGTTCTCGATCTCACGCGACGCGAGCAGATCCTTGACGTTTTGCGTCAAGCCCGACGGAATACCGCCCCACTTACGAAAGCGTTTCCAGATCTCAACCGAGAAAGCGCCGGTCTGTCCTTTGAGTAGCAGATGAAATTCGTCGATATAGAACCATGTCGTCTTATGTTTTGCTCTGTTGACGGTTACGCGGTTCCACACGGCGTCCTGCATGATTAGCAATCCCATTTCTTTGAGCGCCTTGCCGAGCGACTTTAACTGGAAGCAAATTACGCGGTGACTGTTCAAATCAACATTACTCTGATGATTAAACACGTTCAGAGAACCGTTAACGTAGATCTCCATAGCGGTCGCTACTCTCTGCGCCTCGGGTTCCGGCTGCGCTCTCAGAAGATCATACAGGTCGCCGAGGATCGGCATATTCTCGGGACAGGGATTTTGCAGATACTCGCGGTAGACAAGCCTCGTGCAGCGGTCGATAATCGTCTTTTCAATCGGCGACAGACCGTCCTTGCCGCCGACGATCAGATCACATAGCGACAGGAGAAAGTCGCTTTTCAGATTGATCGGGTTCTCGTCGTCGGAATAATCGAGGTTAATATCCATCGGATTAATGTAGTTGGTAGAGTTCTGCGATATGTCGATGACCTGCCCCTGACGTCCGAAGCGTTTGACCAGCGGTCCGTACTCATTCTCGGGATCGGCGATAATGATGTC
>OMTA01000186.1 GCA_900313895.1 uncultured Eubacteriales bacterium
GACTTCGACGATATGATCGACGTATTAGAAGAGTTGCCAGCCAATATCGTGGATAAGATTTTGAGACAACTTCCGTGGGCGAGTTCTTCCTGCCGGAAAAGATCCCCTATGGATGGTATTCCCTGCACAATTTGAAAGCGCCGAAAGGCTACAGCTACGCCGATGATGTTAATTTTGAGATCACCGAATCGCGCGACTGGACAGATCCGTATCGTATCATCGTACCAATGTCGCCCTCAAAGAGCGTTATCTACCTGAAGACCCTCGACGCGGAGACAAAGAAGAACGTCGGCGGAGCGACCTATGAAGTCACCGCTGAGGAAGATATCGTGACTCTCGACGGTACGGTTCGCGTCAAGGCGGGCACCAAGGTCTGCGATATCAAATGTGATAAGAGCGGTAATGGAGCCAGCCCGAAGCTGTACTTCGGCAAGTATCTGGTCACACAGAAAACGACCGCAAAGTATTATGCCGTCACAACCGAGCCTCTGTCCGTTAACCTGGATTACCTCGAGGCAAAGGATAAGATCTATGATATCCTTTGCAGCAAAACGCGCAAAGAGTTGACGCTGGTCGATGAGGAAACAAAGGAGCCGATCGCAGCGGCGACCTTTACCGTCACCGGTAAGGGTGAGGTCAAGACCAACGATAAGGGAAGGTTCCTTCTGACCGATCTCGAGAAGAACCAGCCCTATACTATAACGCTTACCAATCTGCCTGCTCCCTATCGCGTTTCCACGAAGGAGATCACCTTCAAAGTCGATAAGAACGGTTTGATAGACGGAAAAGAGACCTCCGCTACCGAGATGACGGCGTATATCATCCGACTGACGGTATCCGCGCGTGATCAGCTCTTCGGCAACGAGATCACTTCCTCTCAGATCTGCCTCTATGACGCAAACGATAATGTCGTTGAAGAGTGGACGGCTACCGGTGATAAAGAGCTGTTTACCGATCTTGAACCCGGCACCTATACACTTGAGGTTGGCGGGGATAAAGCCAACCGTCAGAGCATCAACCTCAAAGATACGCCCGGCAACCAGACCCTTGAAGTCATCGTCTGGACCTTCTGGGATACAGCCGCGATAATCGGAGCGATCGTCGCCGCGATATTGATCCTTGTGCTGATCGTGGGCCTCATTCGCTCCAGAAAAAATAAGAAGGATGAAGAAGCGTAATGAAAAAGAACAAAGCACTTCGAAAAAGTGATATCTTTTATCATATCGTCAAAGGCTGGCGTCTTATCCTGCTGTTTACGTTGATCGGCGTTACGGTCGGCGTAGCCTTGATCGGCTTCAGCTATATACGTGGTGAAGTGTCGCGAGAATACCGTATCACCTCATCCTTTGCGGTCGTCGGCAATAAAAGCCGACAGGTAACCGCTACCGAGGCGAAGGGCGGAAATGATTCGGGCAGCAACGATATGAATATGGCGCGGTCGATGACGGAAACCGCGATGTATATCGTCAAAAGCCGCAAAAACATGGATGCGGTCGTCGAACACCTCGGACTCAGGGGCGTTTCGGCAAACGACATTTCCCGCAACCTCTCTCTGGTGAGATATAACGAGACTGAGGTCGTTGAGATGACCCTGCTCTGGCGTTCCGAGAAAGAAGGACTCTCGATCATGAACGCCATCAATGAGGTCTCAACCTCATCGATCCGCAGCAGTCTAAAGGTCGGCGGAGTCTCTGTTATCAACGAACCGACAGCAACCTTCATTGTCGGCGGTAACATCAGTATTTCCACTTGGATCTATGCTGCCGTAGCGGGACTGGTGTTCGGTATCGTGATCTGTATCCTGCGATTCCTGATCGCGCCGACGCTGGTCAACGAGGATGATATCACGTCGATCTTCGGCGTGGATACACTCGGTTCTATTCCGCTGGATCGTTTCTACGCGCGCCAAAAACCGATGTCAAATTCCGATCTGTCGATCATGGACGATATCAAGTCATCCGCTCACCTGCTTCTCGGTCATCTCGAGAACGCGGGCGTGAATAAACTGTATGTGACCTCCACCATGCACGACGAGGGCAAGACCCGCCTGATCGCGGATATTGCTTTGCAGCTGGCGCGTCTGGGTAAGAAAACGCTGCTGATTGACTGCAACTTCCGCAACCCGATGCTAGGGGCGCTCTTCATCGGCGAGCTGCCTTACGAAAAGACCCTCAACGCACTCTACAGAGGCGACGCCGATAAGCTCGATGCGATCACACGTATCAACGGATGTCTGGATCTGCTGCCCAGCGTACTGGAGCGCAATCCCGAGAACTTCAACGATGCTCTGCTCGCTCAGATGAAGCAGGTCATGGATGGGTACGACTACGTCCTGATCGACTCAGCGCCCGTCGGCACCGACGCGGAGGTGCTGCGTTTGAACGAGATCACGGATACCGTGCTTTATGTCGTACGATTCGACCACGCGAAGATAGATGATATCAAACGCGCGATGCAGCGTATCGCTAAGTCCGGCATTCCCGTTGTGGGAGCGATCTTCAATTGCGTTGTCAACTGGCGTCAGACGATCATCAACGCTCCGAAGCGTTTGACTAATTCACTCAAGCGTGAGCAGAAGCACCGTGAGAAAGACACGAAGAAGCGCAACGAATATCAGGAAAAGCGCGAAAAGGCAAACAGCAAGACGCAAAAAGCAAAGCCCTCTGTTATTTCATCTGACACAGAGAAAAGCGCGAATGTCGCTCCTGCACCGACCAAAGCAACAAAGCCCGCGAAGAAGAAAAAACACTAATATCCGGAAACAGGATGGTTATGACGAGCTGAACCGCTTATGCAGGAGGAGCCTTTCCACATCGGCGATATCCGACTGAACGCCTGCGCTTTCGAGAAGGTTGATTTCAAAACGCCCTCCGATAGCCGGGTCAAAGCCTTGGCTGTCGCCTGCAATACCGCTGACGGCGCGGTCGCTTGCGTCGGACAAAGGCCTTAACAGAGTATAGTGTGTTGAAAAGCCGATATCAGGATCAGCTTGATATCGGCTTTTGATGAATGTAATGCTTTATTACTTTATCCTCATCTCCGATCAGGCGCCTGATAAGGGTCTCCGGATCTTTCGGGCATTTTCCGATGTGGCGGTCGGTCGCGGTAGTCGACTCAGAAGGTTGAGCTGTCCGTCAATAGAGAAAACATGATGAGTAAGGCTGAGCAATCGTCGATCAGATAACGATTTGTCCGTGCTTTGAGAGTAAGGGAATACCACAAAAGTTGTCGTTTTATAAGGTGCGAAACGCAAGGCATCTGCTTGATACATTTTGATGGATTGATTTTCTGAAACGTATGTCCGGAAGAAGGAGTATGCATGATACCCAAAGAAGAATCATTTGAAAAAGGACTTATTTCAGTCGTTATGAGTAACTATAATACGCCTGTCAGATTATTAAAAGAAGCAATTGACAGCGTGCTGGAGCAAACATATACTGATTTTGAATTCATTATCATAGATGATGGGTCTACCGATGATTCTAAGAAACTGATTCAATCTTATTCCGATCCGAGAATAAAGCTGATTTGTAATGATAGAAATATGGGCTTGGCACGTTCGTTGAATAAAGGCTTTGAACTCTGCCGAGGCGAATATATCGCCCGTATGGATTCAGATGATATTTGTATGCCCGAACGGTTTGCCGAACAGGTGGCGTACCTGAAGAATAATCCCGATGTTATCGTATGCGGAACCTTTGTTGAGTATATAAACGATTCTGGAGGGCCTATCGATAATCCCGGTGGAAACTA